>USPJ01000348.1 GCA_900556645.1 uncultured Lachnospiraceae bacterium | reverse complement strand
TTTCTCTCTTTTTTTAAATTTAAATAGCTCAGTTGTAATTCTTGGGGGAAAATCCCCTGTTAAGCACCTCCGCGCTTCTACAGGTCTACCATTTTTCCGTTCTTATATCTTTGCAGCATATAAAAAAGAAGCATTATGGTTTAGAAGAACTTGGGAACGCTTCTTGGAAGCATTGAAATTATCCCCAATCACGCCTACACCTTCTCCAACGAAACAATGACGACCAACACAACTTCTCACACACCTGAAAAGAACAGTTCATCTTTAAACAAGCGCTTGTTCTTTTTTAAAAAACAAGGCGTTTCAAAGGTTACTAACATACAGACCGACAGGTTAGTAACGTGTCGGGTAACACGTTACTAATGTATCAGGTGAAAGATTAGTAATGTTACGCGTGAAAGATATAGAATCTTACAGGTATAACATATATATCAAAGAATGAACAGGCAGGCATAAAAAAAGACTGGTGTTTTTAATGACGAAACACCAGTCTTATCTAATTAAAAAAATTCCTTTATCAGCATTTAATTTTCAATTCATCCAAAATAGCACGCATCTTTTCAAATGTTGTGATACGAGTCGGTACAAGCGGCAAACGTAATTTATTTTCAATCAGCCCCATTACATTCAACATAGCCTTCACCCCGGCAGGATTACCATCTACGAACAACAGGCTGAATAATTCCGTAAACCTATGATGAATAGTCAATGCATTTGCAAAATCACCCTGTAATGCCAAACGAGTCATACGACTGAATTCACGCGGAAATGCATTACCGATAACCGAGATAACCCCTACAGCACCCAAAGTAATCAAAGGAAATGTAATACCATCATCACCCGAAATCACATCAAAATTAGCCGGTTTATTCTTGATGATATCATCCATCTGAGTAATATTACCCGATGCCTCCTTGATAGCGATAATATTCTTGAAATCGCGTGCCAGACGCAAGGTGGTCTCAGCAGTCATGTTCACACCGGTACGTCCCGGTACATTATAAAGAACCACAGGAAGATCCGTCGCTTCAGCAATCGCTTTATAGTGTTGGTAAATACCTTCCTGGGAAGGTTTGTTATAATAAGGTACAGCAACAAGTACGGCATCAACTCCTGTCATATCATCATTTTTCAGCGTTTCCACAACAGCACGGGTACAGTTGCTGCTAACTCCCAGCAGAATAGGGATACGTCCATTCACTCTTTCGATTATCAAACGTTTTATCTTGTCTTTTTCTTCTTTAGTCAAAGTCGGGGTTTCAGCCGTGGTTCCCAACACGCACAAAAAATCTGTTCCATTTTGAAGCTGGTAATCAACCAGACGAAGTAACGCATCATAATCAACGCTGTCATCTTCCTTGAAAGGAGTAATCAACGCTACTCCCATGCCTTTTAATCTTGTCTGTATCATAAATGAATTATAAATTCTTATTTAATAGCCTACAAAAGTACGAATATTTTCTTTTTTAGCGATAAAAATCACACTATTTTTAGTTTATACTCGCTAAAAAGTCACTCTATCATTTGCAGAAACTCCTCTTCGCTCACAATGGTCACACCCAGTTTCTGCGCTTTCTCCAGTTTGGCAGGTCCCATATTTTCTCCGGCCAGGATAAAGCTGGTTTTGGAGGAGATACTGCCGACGTTTTTCCCACCGTTCTTTTCAATCATCTCTTTGTATTCGTCCCGTGAGTGGTGGGTGAATACGCCGCTGATGACAATGGACTGGCCCGCCAGTTTGTCGGTGTATCCGCTGAGGTCTTCTTCCGTCCGGTGGAGTTGCAGACCGTTCGATTTCAGCCGTTCCACCAGCTCTCTGTTGGCAGGATTGGAGAAGTAGGTTATAATGCTCTGCGCTATTTTTTCACCGATTTCATCGATGTTTTTCAGCTTTTCGAGGTCTGCGTTTTCCAGTTCTTCGATGTCCGTAAAGGACTTGGCTATCTTCTTGGCAACCGTTTCTCCCACGAAGCGTATGCCCAGTGCAAAGAGTACTCTTTCGA
>USPJ01000347.1 GCA_900556645.1 uncultured Lachnospiraceae bacterium | reverse complement strand
GGTTGCGGCAAGAGCCTGGCCTGGATCAATAATATGGAAGAAGGCCCCATCAACATCGCCCGGAAGCGGGCCATGAAGCCTTAATTCCTCCCAGAATTACCCTATACACTCGGGTACAGGTATCTCCAGCAGCTCATAAATCTCCCGTTGGCGTTTTGTCAGCGGATTCAGAAGCCGTTCTTCGTCGCTGCCCGGGTACTGGATCGTCTTTATTTTGTCCAGTTCCAACAGAATCTTCTTGAGCGTCAGGCCATTTTTCCGCATATAATCTTTCAACTGTCTCAGCAGATAAGCCCGCACAATCAATGAAAGGAATGAGACAAACACTTTCCCCTGGGCGGTTTCAGAAGTATGAATGTGCAGACGCTTCATATCCAATCCGTTTTTCAAATCATCAAAGCTCTTTTCAATTGTGTCCCGGCAGCGGTAGATGTCCAGAATCTCCGCTGTCGTTTTTTTGAAATCCGTTTCCGCTATTAGGAAAAAACCACAATATTTCAGCGCCTCGTCAATGGCTTTAAAGTTACGAATATATCCGAGTTTTCCATCTTTCGACCGGTTTATATAAAAATATTTGTCATAATGTAGGCTCTTGTCCGGTGGTTCTTCCATGCTTTTCAGGTCATTTTCCTGAGCATTCAGCAGAGCATAAAGGGCCGACGTTTCTCGCAGCGCTTTTTCTGGATCATAGTATAAGTGTATTTTCATGCGGAAGCCCAAAGCCATTGACTCATAGCTCTTTCCATAGGGAAGTCCAGTAGGAACTCCGAGTGGTTCACAATTTCCGCACCATGTTCGCTCACAAGTTCCCGGCAATATTTCAAGCTATCGGGCAGAGCAATCACAAAGCGATACCCACCCTCTGTCAGATATTGCAAATTCTCCCTGCTGTAGAAACCTCTGTCCATCACAAATCGGGTGCGTTTCCCATTGATAAACGCATTGTCCGCGACCATGTACTTTAGATGTGTCTTGTCAGAGATGCTGCCTGGGTAAATTCTGTAATATAGCGGCAAACCGCTTTCCTCACCATAGTACATCCCCATATTGATTTGCGGCAGTTTCTCTTTATCCCGGTTATATCCCCATTCCAGCTCTCGAATATTTTCGCTGTAAGAAGAAATGCTGGTGACATCATAGGCCAGATATTCTGTCTGCTTTTTGTGCCTCATCCAGTCACGGAAGAACAGCTGCATATCTTCCTCCCGGAGAGATTTAAACATTTCGCTGCATTTTTTGTCATTCAAATTCCCATTTTCTGCGGTTTTATGTGTTTCTGTATAATCGTCAATGTAGTACATGACATTACCTTCACTGAGCATATACTGCGCCGCTGTCAGCATTTCTCGGCTGTTTTCCGGAAAATAGCGCACTACGGACTTCGTTACCCAAAGCTTTTTACTGACCTTCTCAAACACATCTGAAACACCATGCGCCTTCACTGCCTTTGTCGCGGGCATTGGCTTCTTTAAATATATCTCATAATAATTCCGGTTTGGAATCAGCTTTCCGGTTTCTTCATCCAAGCGTCCAATGGAAGACCGGTCACAGGTAGGCTGTCCCTTCTCGTTGCGATAGGTTGCCGTTACATAATAGACATAGGTCTTCCCTGAAATCTTTTTATATGCTATTCCATGTTCTGGAAGTTCTACCTGTACCGTTTTATCCAATGCCATGACAGCACCTGCTTTCTATTTTGACGTATAGCCTAATTATATCATACATCAACAAAAAAATCAAGCACTTTTCACGTCTTTTTTTTGAGAAAAATGTTTGATTCAGAACTATATTGGAAGTGAAGGATAATTTTTCGGGAATTTAGGCAGGAATTTTGTGGGCTTAACCTAAATTTCACGCAAAAACGAAAAGAAAAAGTCCTGCACGAAATAGGAATCGTACAGGACACTTGGAGGTACCGCCCAGATTTGAACTGGGGAATGAAGGTTTTGCAGACCTTTGCCTTACCACTTGGCCACGGCACCAGATTTCTTTATGAAAAAAAGGAAT
>USPJ01000346.1 GCA_900556645.1 uncultured Lachnospiraceae bacterium | reverse complement strand
ACGAAATCATTGCCTTCTTCAAAGACTTTTATGAGGATTTTGAAGAAGAACGTGCCTACGATATGCTGGAAAAATTAAATATCAACCCAAAACAAAAATTAAAAACCATGTCTAAAGGTACAAAGGAGAAGGTACAGCTGATTCTGGTAATGTCTCGCCGTGCCGACCTTTATGTCTTAGACGAACCGATTGCCGGTGTAGACCCTGCGGCAAGAGATTACATTTTAAACACAATTATTACCAATTATGATGAACATGCCAGCATTTTGATTTCTACACATCTCATTGCTGACATTGAAAATATCTTAGATCAGGTAATCTTCATCAAAAACGGACAGATTGTAAGAAACTCCTCCGTAGAAAGCATCCGTGAGGAAGAAGGCAAATCCGTAGATGCATTATTCCGGGAGGTGTTCAAATGTTAAGAAAATTAATCAAACATGAATTTAAGGAAACTTCAAAACTGATGCTTCCGCTTTATTTGGTATTGGTGGTTATAACCATCTTAGGACGTATTGTTGCCCAGTCCATTATGATTTCTGGAAATGCAGACAGTTCTACGATTATGGCAATTTTTAACATCCTTTCCGTATTTATCTATGTGGTAGGTTTGATTGTAATATCCATTGCCTCCTACATTTATCTGATTATGCGGTTTTACAAAAACCTGTTTTCCAACGAAGGCTACCTGATGCACACTCTGCCGGTAACCTCCTGGCAGCTTTTAATCAGTAAACTGGTAACAGCTTTTATTTGGTTCATTTCAGAAACCATTTTAATATTTTTAAGTATCTTCTGCATTTTTGCCAACAACTATGTCTTTGAAGAAATTTCTAAGTTCCTTAACGCTTACGGCGGATTTGACGGACTTACCAGAACCTTCTGCGGCATGGGTGGAGTACAAACCGTTTTATATTTTGTACTCTTCCTGATCATCAGTTGCCTTTCCGGTATTCTGCTTCCTTATGTAAGCATTTGTATCGGTCAGTTGTGGCAGAAACACAAAGTAGCAGGCTCTTTCCTGAGTTTCTTTGGAATCTCTTTCCTGTTACAGCTTTTCAGCAGTACTTACACCGCATTTTCTATGAACAGTATCGATGCTTCACAGGAAGTAGTTTTCCTTATGAAAACTTATAATTTAGGCATGCTCAGCAGTGCCGTGGTTGCAGTGGCAGCTTTCATAGGCAGCGGTCTTCTGATGAAGAAAAAAGTCAATCTGGATTAAATAAATAAAGGTTCCAACTTTTACTAAAAAGTAAAGGTTAGAACCTTTTTCTTATTTTGACCTATAAATATTATATCCTCTATATGGTAATCAGCTCATACTGATCTGTTCCCAATCCAATCTTTACCGCATGAGAGATACAGGATTTCCATTCTGTATCCGGGTGGGTCATATGGAAATGGTCATGTTCTTCGCAGTTCTCATGTTTTTTCAGATTCTCGCCCAGAATACTGTTCTCCACCGGAGTCATCTGATTACACAAATCCGCACACGCCTGATCCAATGCCACCGGATCAAAGGACGCCAACATTCCCACATTCGGGATAATCGGAATATCATTTTCCGCATGACAGTCACAGTTTGGCGAAACATCACAGATTAAAGACACATGGAAACACGGGCGGTCTTTGCAGACAGCCAGACTATATTCTGCCATTTTATAATTCAACATGGCAATAGAATCACTGAAATCTGCGGAAATAGCATCCTTCGGACAGACTGCAAGGCAACGTCCACAGCCCACACATTTCTCATGGTCAATGGCAGCTTTTCCCTCTGCTATCTGAGGTGCACCGTGGGCACAGATTTTTCCGCAGGCACCACAACCCACACAGGCGTTTTGGTTGACACTAGGTTTTCCGTCACAGTGCTGCTCCATCTTCCCGGCTCTGGAACCGCAGCCCATTCCGATATTTTTCAGTGTTCCTCCGAATCCCGCCATCTCATGACCTTTGAAGTGGGTCAGGGAAATAAAAATATCCGCATCCATGATAGCATGTCCGATTTTGGCTTCCTTTA
>USPJ01000345.1 GCA_900556645.1 uncultured Lachnospiraceae bacterium | reverse complement strand
CCTTTTCCAATACATAAGTTTCATTTTGATTGCGATAGGCTTCCTTGTCGGCAGCACTCATATTGGAGAGGGATTCGATTTTATTATTAAAAGTTTCTATTAAAAAATTGGATTCAGGATTTTCCGCAAATTCCTGGCATTGGCTGATAACGGTATCCGCATTTTTTTCCGACATGAAAAGACCGGCTTTCGCTTTTTCTTTTTCAAAAGCAATGATTTCATCAAAATAATCCGGCACAAGATTCAGTATTTCCAGATAATCCTTTACATCCTGTTCTGAGCGGAAGGTGTATTCTGCTAAGAGAACCGGAAGCTCCGCCTGTGTACCGGTGCTTGGCTGTAAAACCTCACTGTAAAGATAAAGGTCGGCATTATCCAACTCCAAAGAAGAATAACGGTCCAGAATATCATAGGTAAGCTGCTGTTCTTTGGTCAGAGAAGAATAGGAAAAATCATCCAGAGAAGACTGGATATCTTCCAGCATGGAAATGCTTTCCTTCAAAGATTCCTCGCTGATAGAACCCAAAGAAACCTCATAATCCGAAAGGTCGTAATTATTTGGCTCTGCTAAGGTGTAGTGAAGAGAGATAGTATTGAGAACAACCTCTTCTTTGAAAAGCTCCTCCATATAAGCGTCAAACTCAGATTGAATTTCAGCCTGTGCTTTTTCGGATTTTAGGGAAGGCAGAGACTTCTCTGCTTCACAGCCGGTAAAAAGGGACAGGGACAGTATCAGGCTCAGTCCCAATGCGGCAAAACGTTTTTTATATGTCATATGATTTTCCTTTCATATCTCATGATTCATAACTGTGGTTAAAAGATAATTTATTCTAACATATCTTATCAGAGAAAGTAACGTTTTATGTATATAATTCTCATTGGCAGAGAAAGAAAAGCATAGAATGAAAAAAAGCAAAAAGGATGAGACATGTTAAATTATCTTTGGGGATTTATGATTATTATAGGAATTATTTTCGGAGCGTTTACGGGGAACCTTCCGAATGTCACGGAGGCAGCACTGGATTCCGCGAAAGAGGCGGTATCCCTTTGCATTACTATGATAGGAGTTATGTCTTTTTGGGTAGGACTGATGGAAATTGCTTCCAAAGCCGGAATTATCCCGGCCGCTTCCAGAAAGATCCGGCCGGTCATTCGTTTCCTTTTTCCAAATCTTCCCGCCGGTCACCCCGCCGAAGAACCGATTACCACCAATATGATCGCCAATGTCTTAGGTCTTGGCTGGGCCGCCACTCCTGCCGGATTAAAAGCAATGGAAGAATTATCGAAATTAGAAGAACAGCGCCGCAAACATCTGGCTCCCGGTATCTCCCGCCCTGCCAGAACAGCAAGTAATGAAATGTGTACATTCCTGATCATCAACATTTCATCTCTTCAGCTTATTCCGATCAATGTTATTGCTTATCGGAGTCAGTATGGAAGCGTTAATCCTGCTTCTATTATCGGAGCCGGTATTGTATCAACCCTGATCAGTACCGCCATTGCTGTCATCTACTGTAAATTGAAAGAACGATCACGTTTTCAAAACTGATATCCTCTTCATCCACAATAAATGATCACATTCACAAAGTTATCCCCATTTATAAAATATCCTGTGGATAAATATTCTTTTGTCGTAATTTAATGTAGACAACTTCACGGAACAGTGCATATACCACCGACATCAACGGAATAAATATCAGCATTCCGACAATTCCCATCAGACTTCCGCCAACACTCACTGCTGCCAGCACCCAGATTGACGGAAGTCCAACCGAATTTCCCACTACATGTGGATAAATCAGATTCCCCTCAATCTGCTGAAGTACCAGAAACAACACAATGAACATCAACGCCTTAAACGGACTCACCATAAAGATCAGAAACGCCCCGACCGCACATCCGATAAATGCTCCAAAAACCGGTACCAATGCCGTAAATGCAATCACAATTCCGGTCAACAGTGCATATGGCAGTCTAAACAGTGTCATCGTGATTACAAACATTGCTCCAAGGATCAAAGCCT
>USPJ01000344.1 GCA_900556645.1 uncultured Lachnospiraceae bacterium | reverse complement strand
TGATGCATTTCGCGCAAAAGGCATCGGTATCGGTGCTTATTTTTCCAAAGCCGACTGGCACTGCCCGGACTACTGGAAAGAAGATCTGAGAAAAGATGATCTGACATCCCGCGGACCTTCCTACGATCCAAAGGAATATCCGGAAGTGTGGAACCGTTTTAAAGAATATACGAAAAATCAGGTTCTGGAGCTCTGCGAGAATTACGGTAAGCTGGATATTCTCTGGTTCGACGCGGGCTGGGTCTCTGAGAGCAACGGCCAGGATATTGAGCTTGGAAAGATCGTTGAGGAAGCACGTAAGATTCAGCCGTGGATTCTCTCCGTTGACCGTACAATCGGCGGTGCTTACGAAAACTACGTGACACCGGAGCTCTGCATTCCGGAAGAACCGCTGAACGTTCCGTGGGAAAGCTGTCTTACCCTCGGCGTTGACTTTACATACGAATACGGCGACCATTATAAATCTCCGCGTGAGCTTGTCGGCCTGCTTGTCAACATCGTTGCCAAAGGCGGCAACATGGCACTGAACGTCAGCCCACAGCCGGACGGCCGCATCCCGGTCGATGCCTGGGACAGCCTGAATGGTTTTGGCCAGTGGATGAAAACCTTCGGCGATGCCATCTACGGAACCCGCGTCTGCGCGCCGTACCAGAGCGGAACCCTTTCGTTCACACAGAAAGGTGATTCTGTCTATGTATTCCGGTTATATCCGACGGTACAGGAATCGGTAGAGGCGGAAATTTTCGTACCGTATACCGAGGCGAAAATTTCAGAGATCTGTATGGTGGAAAATGGAGAAACTGTTGCGTTTAAAGAAGTTGAAGACGGCCTTTGCATAACTGTCCCGGCAGGATACAGACGGGGCTCCGCACCGATTGCATTGGTGTTTGAGATGAAGAAAGAGCGGTAAATTTTTTACAATCGAAAAGGGCTGTACAGTGTGACTGTTCAGCCCTTTTCATAATTATTAAGATACCTTGGAAAAACCTGTTACTTTTTACAATTTAAAATTTGCTTTTCATTAGAGCATGTCTGAAAAAGGCTTTTCGTGAGCTCTGGTAGCTATAGGGAAGAGCTCCACCTTTTACAGTCAAACGATGACAACGCACATTTTTTTACGCCAAGATCGATGTATCCCAAACAAAAGGGGAGTGTGTGAAACTTTTTGCTGACTTGAAATTTTAAATTCCACCGGACATTAAAATTCCTTGATTTTATTGAATTATAATGAGCAAAATCTTTAGATAACTGGTATAATTAAGCTAACTTTTCATAAAATATCTGAGTTTGTGACATGGAAAAGAGACCTCTGGATAGTTTTGAATTTAACTGTTCTATTTCGGGAACACTGCTCTGTGAAATCGGTTCTACTATGGCTTATGTAAAAGATAATGATTTTCTTTTTGTGAATCCAAATGTTATTCATAAATCACTTGAAAATTCTGCCTCCTTTCTCGGATTTGCAGTGCTTGTTCCTGTCTCTATCATACAGCTTTTTTTTAACCCGGATAGTAAAAACTCCCCTATCATAGAACAGGATGTTGTGAACAGACACCGGAAAGAAATCATGGGACTTCTTATGGACATCTACCGATATTCGCGATCCGAAAAACCAGTTGATCTCCTTGGGATGAATGCCTGCGTTCTCCAAATTTTTCATATCCTTCTCTCTGAAAGCATGGCTACTCCGGCTTGTACTACCCCCCCCGATCAAAATTAGAGGATTCGATTTCTTTTACCGAATATCTGGCAGCACATTATAAAGAACATATTACTCTGGAAAGTGTTTCCGAACATTTTGGCTTCAATCCGACCTATTTTTCCAGAATGTTTGCAAAAAAAAACAGGACGCAATTTTAATGTCTATCTTTCTTCGCTCCGATTAGACCATGCGACCCACCTCCTTGAAACTACTACTTCTTCTATTCCTGATATTTCAGAAGAAAGTGGTTTTTCCAGTTCCCGCGCTTTTATTGAAATGTTTAAAAAAGTAAACGAACTCACGCCAAAACAATACAGGGACCAATGCAACGA
>USPJ01000343.1 GCA_900556645.1 uncultured Lachnospiraceae bacterium | reverse complement strand
CATTATGGGACGCAGCGTGAATTCACGGAACCGTGTATTTACAGAGACAGAGGATGGCATAAGAACAGAGGCAGCAGATCCTTCCAAGCTGACTGATCCACATCTGATCATCTATGCACCAGTGCGTGTATTAGGCAACAAGACGATTGTGACAAATGGAGATCAGACCGATACGATTTACGAGCTGATGGATAAACAGCAGACATTTGAGCAGGCACTCAGAACCAGAGAGTTTGAGCCGGATGCACCGAATTACACCCCTCGTATTTCCGGTATTATGCATGTGGACAAGGGCAGCTACAACTATGCAATGTCCATTTTAAAGAGCAACAACGGAAATCCGGATGCCTGCAACCGCTATACTTTTGCCTATGAGAATCCGGTGGCAGGAGAAGGTCATTTTATACATACCTATATGGGAGACGGAAATCCCCTTCCAAGTTTTGAGGGAGAGCCGGAGCTGATTGCAATTCCGGACGATATGGACAGCTTTGCGGATACTCTTTGGAACAGTCTGAATGAAGAGAATAAGGTATCCCTGTTTGTTCGGTATATTGATATTGAGACAGGAGCCTATGAGTCAAAAATCATCAACAAGAACCAGAAATAGGATGGAAAGATAGAGGAGAAAATAATGAAAGAATTAGAGTTGAAATACGGATGTAATCCAAATCAGAAGCCTTCCAGAATCTATATGGAAGAGGGAGAACTTCCAATCAAGGTATTAAACGGAAAACCGGGTTATATTAATTTTCTGGATGCTTTCAACGGATGGCAGTTGGTAAGTGAGCTGAAGAAAGCCACCGGACTTCCGGCAGCCACCTCCTTTAAGCACGTATCTCCGGCAGGAGCTGCCGTAGGACTTCCAATGACAGATATTGAGAAAAAGATTTATTGGGTAGATGATATTGAGGAAGAATTTACCCCATTGGCAAATGCCTATGCCAGAGCCAGAGGTGCAGACCGTATGTCTTCCTTCGGAGATTTTATTTCTCTTTCTGATGTCTGCGATGTGGCAACTGCAAAAATCATTAAAAGAGAGGTTTCCGATGGTGTGATTGCACCGGGTTATGAGCCGGAGGCATTGGAAATCTTAAAGGCAAAGAAAAACGGAAATTACAACGTCATCGAGATTGATCCGAATTATGTGCCAAAGGCATTGGAGAGAAAAGAAGTATTCGGAATTACCTTTGAGCAGGGAAGAAACGAATTAAAAATTGACGAAGATTTCTTCGGAAACATCGTAACAGAAAATAAAGAATTACCGGAAAGTGCCAAGATTGATTTGGCAATTGCTATGATTACCTTAAAATATACCCAGTCCAATTCTGTATGCTATGCCAAGGGCGGACAGGCAATCGGTATCGGTGCAGGACAACAGTCCCGTATCCATTGTACCCGCCTTGCGGGGCAGAAAGCAGACAACTGGTGGCTACGTCAGTCTCCGCAGGTATTGGGCTTAGAGTTTGTAGACGGTATTCGCCGTGCAGACCGTGATAACTCCATCGACCTCTATATCGGAGAGGATTACATGGATGTGCTGGCAGACGGAGCATGGGAGAATATCTTCAAGGTAAAACCACCGGTATTTACCGCAGAAGAAAAACGTGCATGGCTGGATAAGATGAGCGATGTGGCTTTAGGCTCAGATGCTTTCTTCCCATTTGGAGATAACATTGAGCGGGCACACAGAAGCGGTGTAAAATATGTGGCAGAGCCGGGTGGTTCCATCCGTGATGACCATGTTATCGCAACCTGTGACAAATATGGAATGGTAATGGCATTTACAGGAATCCGTCTGTTCCATCACTAAGAAATGGTTAGAAAAAAATTGATATTAAATAAAAAGGAATCCGGCATTGCCGGATTCTTTTGATGATACTGAAGTGCAAATATTTACATTCGCAATAATTGTTCTATTGTATAATCCTGATACACAAAATCTGCGTTTGTCTCTATATCATCATGCAATGTTTCATCAGGAAATTTTTTTAAGGAATCATATAAGAAAGATTTTTTTACTGCCTTATATGCCTC
>USPJ01000342.1 GCA_900556645.1 uncultured Lachnospiraceae bacterium | reverse complement strand
AATCAGAAGCATTTCAATCAGTTCACCATGTCAGTTTTATTTTGTGTTATACTATTTTACAGATTTTTCTTGGTCTCCGTTGCCGCTTCGGTCGGTGCAAAGCAACCACAGTGTCCAAAAGAGAAAGAATGGAACGCTCATTCGTAGAATTTAGAGGAAATAAAGAAAGGAGAGGATATCCCGGTAGAATCCTACAATCTGCCGGAGAGATATCAAAATTGAGTATGGAAAATAAGAATAAATGGTGGAAAAATGCAGTTGTATATCAGATTTATCCGAAAAGCTTTCAAGATTCGGATGGAGATGGAATCGGTGATATTCCAGGAATTATCAGCAGATTGGATTATTTGAAAAAACTTGGAATAGATGCAATCTGGCTCTCACCGGTGTATCGTTCGCCACAGGATGACAATGGATACGATATTTCAGATTATCAGGATATTGAGCCGATGTTCGGAACAATGGAAGATATGGAACAGTTATTTGCGGAGGCAAAGAAACGCGGAATTCGAATTATGATGGATCTTGTGTTGAATCATACTTCTGATGAACACAGATGGTTTTTGGAGGCAAAGAAAAGTAAAGACAATCCGTATCATGATTATTATGTGTGGCGTGACGGAGAAGAGGGTGTTTATCCAAATGATATGAATTCTGCGTTCGGAGGACCGGCATGGGAGTGGGTTCCAGAACTGGGGCAGTATTATTTTCATCAGTTTTCAGTGAAACAGCCGGATCTGAACTGGGAGAATCCGAAAGTGAGAAGAGAACTCTATGATATGATTCTCTGGTGGATGGAAAAAGGAGCAGGCGGATTTCGTCTGGATGTAATCGATCAGATTGCAAAAGAGCCAGATCTTAAGATTACAAATAATGGACCAAAGCTGCATGAATTTCTGCGTGAATTAAGCAGGGAAACATTTCAGAAGGGTGATATGATCACTGTTGGAGAAGCCTGGGGAGCAACACCGGAAATTGCAAAGAAATATAGCAATCCGGATGGAAGTGAATTTTCCATGGTTTTCCAGTTTGAGCACATTATGCTTGATCAGGAAGAAGGAAAAGAAAAATGGGATACGATTCCATTGAATCTGGTTAAGCTGAAAAAATGCCTTGCGAAGTGGCAGAATACTTTATATCAGACAGGATGGAACAGCCTGTTCATGAATAACCATGATCTTCCAAGAATCGTGTCGCGCTGGGGAAATGACGGAAAATACAGAAAAGAGTCGGCAAAAATGCTGGCGACAATGCTTCATGGAATGCAGGGAACTCCTTACATTTACCAGGGAGAAGAGCTGGGAATGACGAATGTGCAGTTTGACAGCATTGAGGACTATGAAGATATTGAGACATTGAATATGTACAAAGAGCGTCTGGAAAAAGGATATCAGCCAGAAGAAATCATGCATTCTATTTACGCAAGAAGCCGTGATAATGCCCGCACTCCGATGCAGTGGAGCGGAGAGGAAAACGGAGGATTTACAACAGGAGAACCATGGTTTACCGTGAATCCAAATTATATCAGGATCAATGCCAAAGAGGCACTGGAAGATGAAAATTCGGTATTTTACTATTATCAGAAGCTGATTCGTTTAAGAAAAGAAAATCCAGTATTTGTGGATGGAAAATTTGACCTTCTTCTGCCGGAAGATGAGAAGATTTTTACCTATACGAGAACAGATGAGCATACAAAGATGCTGGTATGTGCAAACTTTACGGATGAGGAAGTTAGCTGCCCATTGCTTGATGAGTGGAAAGCCGGGGAAGTCTGGATCCGGAATTATGAGGACGACAGAGAAGGAAATATATTGCGTCCTTATGAGGCGGTGATAATTGCATTTACTGGCAAATAGATTGAGTTTCTTTTTTGGCATCAAAATTCACTTACTTTTCGCTGCCTAATTGCCGATTTGCTCCCGAAACGCAGAAACGCCCAAAACCTGACCCCGCTGTATGGTTTCGGGGCGATTTTGGGCGTTTTCTTTCGATATGAACGCTATTCAATTATCTGTTGTACTTTTTCTTTTTGTTTACAACCG
>USPJ01000341.1 GCA_900556645.1 uncultured Lachnospiraceae bacterium | reverse complement strand
TACAGATTTCCTTTGTACCTGTTCCAGAAAGGCGGTGATTCACTTGGTATATAAAATAAGAATCAGGCGGCAGGAGAGTCAGAAATCAGACAGTTATTGGCAGGAATTTGAGTTTGACGGAAGCAAAAACAGCTCTGTTGCCAATGTTCTAAAGGAATTGAACAGTAGAACCCCTTTGAAAGATAATTCAGGGAATATAGTTACTCCCATCAGCTGGGAATGTAGCTGTATGGTGCGAAAATGTGGGGCTTGCGCCATGCTGATTAACGAACGTCCGAGGCTGGCATGCTCTACATTTCTACATACGTTAAAAGGTTCTACAATCACCTTGGAACCTTTAAGCAAATTTCCGCTTGTAAGAGATTTGATCGTTGACCGGTCAATTCTGTTTGAAAATTTGAAAAAACTGAACCTTTGGCTTGAAAGTGAAGCTTATATGAATCCGTGGACACATGAACCGAGATACCAGTCGGCACGCTGTCTGATGTGTGGCTGCTGCCTTGAAGTGTGTCCTAACTTCTCTGCAAATGGGACTTTCGCAGGCGCTGTTGCTGCAGTCAACGCATTTCGGATTCTGAATGAAGAACAGGAAATAAGCCATCGGAATGAGGTTTCAACTCAATATAAGGAAAATTATTTTGAGGGATGCGGGAAATCATTAGCTTGCCATAACATTTGCCCGATTGGTCTACCTGTCGAAGAATTGATCGTGAGGTCAAATTCGGTAGCTATTTGGGGAAGACAGTGAGTATCAAAACGCTGATTAAAAAAAACATGATTAACCTACATCTATGGTTTTACCAAAAATAGAGACATATCCTTTGTTTCGGTGTGGTAGCGGTTTTATTATGGACTGGATTCCGTCAAGGATGAATTTGATGCTTCCCTGAGAGAGTATATCCAGTCGGAAGAATATGTCTCAGCAAAGCAGCAGAAGAGATATTGATCAAATTATGTCAATGTCTCTTTTTTTATGGAAGAAACAGGCTGATCAGAAATATGCAAAAGAGTAGCCTATTTTAATTATTTAACGAAAGGCGAACAGGGGTGTTCACAAGGGTGTGCACCGTTAAATTGTATCAATTTCGTAGTCGCAACGAAACCTTGCTGTTGTGGATATTACATGAATATATTTTGCGCTAGAATAATTATTGGGTATATGTTAAAATATAAAGAACATATATTCGAGTGTTTATCAAGGTGGTGTATAGCATTGACAAAGTCAGAGAAACTACGAAAAATTCAGGAAACATTGGAATTAAAGAATCCACAAGAGAATCTGTATGCAGATCTGTTAAAGACAATAGGAGATTTGAAAACAAATTATGGGGATTACATGATTACGGAGCCGATTGACTGTAATGAGGAACTGAAACGTGTTCCGGGAGCGGATTATGAACTTTGTACGGCGTTGCTGACAATGCTGCTGAGAGAAGATCATTTTTCCAATGGTTCTTTTGAACGGAGATTTGCTGACGGGCAGGTGCTTCCTGTTCTGGTGAGGATGAAGGATGTTTTGAGTGCAGGAGTGTGATTTTATGAAAGTCGGGGATACTGCATATATTGTAGAATCAAACAGGTATGTGAGAGAAGTGGAGATCCGCAGGTGTTCCGGCGGGATGTTCCTGGTCCGTTTTACAGATACAGGTGGCGGAATACAGGTGAAGGCTCACAGGCTGTTTGCAACGAGGGAAGAAGCTGAAAAGAGTATTGAGAAGGCACCAGAGACAAAGAAGGTGCGTGGAAATCCGTATGACCGATGGTATTGAACGGAGGGTAAAGTAAATAAATGCATCAGGGAAAAACTGTTGTTGTCAGTGGAGAGATCTGCAGATGACAGCAGGTTTATTTTTTTGTCCGGAAAGTCAAAAAATCAGGGACCAGGACTCCTTGGAACAGTAGGAGGTGGTTTTTGGCTATGGGAAAAATTGAACTGATCGATACCGGCAGACTGACGGAGAAACAGGCCAGGCTAAACATGGAAAAGTGTGCAGAGTTTCTGGCAAGAATGATCCAGAAGTACGGGGATTCTGTTCTGGGAGAGATTGAGGAGAGAAATGCACAGCTGCAGGGGAAG
>USPJ01000340.1 GCA_900556645.1 uncultured Lachnospiraceae bacterium | reverse complement strand
TGAATGTACCTGCTTCCGAAAGAGAACCTACTTAAATGCACAAAAATAACGGCCATATAGGACTATGTTTCTTTCCTGTATGGCCGCTATTATAAGCTTTATTTTTTACATCATCTTTCGTTTCTTTAAAATCAGCAATACTATGGCTGATATCACAATCATAATTCCGCATACGATATAAAATCCATAAGGTACATTGGAAAATGGCATCCATTTTCCGCTGACATTCATACCATAGATTCCCGATATAACCGTTGGAATAGCCATAACAAGGGTAATGGATGTCAGATATTTCATCACATTATTCAATCGGTTATCGATTATCGTAGAGAGCAATTCTCTGGTACCATTGATAATATCACGATAAATAGCGGTCATTTCGATTGCCTGCTTATTTTCTACAATTACATCCTCCAGAATCTCTCTGTCTTCCGGAAACTGTTTCAACCTCTCATATCTGGTAAGGCGATCCAAAACTACACCGTTTGCCCGAAGTGATGTGGCAAAATATACCAAGTTGGATTCCAACTCATGAAGGTCAATCAAATCGGTATCTTCGGTGTCATCATCACTGATATGTTCTTCAATCTCTCTTCTTCTTTTATCAATGACCCTCAGATAATTTTGATATATGCTGGTGGAGCGATACAGAATCTGATACACGAACCGCATCTTTTTCTTCGTGGAAAAATCCCTCACTCTTCTCTTTTCAAAGGCCTCTAACACCGGGGTCTCTTCACCGCAAACGGTAATAATCACTCCATCCACTAAAATAATACCCAACGGGATTGTAGTGTAGGCTTCTCTTTTATGACGAATTTCCACAGAGGGAATATCCACCAGAATCAAGGTATAGCCGTCCTCTAAATCAATACGGGAACTCTCCTCATCATCCAGTGCTGCTCTCACATCTCCGATATCAATGTCAAACTGCTCCGCAATCTTCATACATTCCTCCATATTCGGAGAAACCATATTTATCCATGCTCCCTCTTCGCTCTTCTCAATCTCATGTACAATGCTCTCTTCTGTCTTATATATTTTAATCATGCCGTTCCTCCTGCTCTTTTTTTCATAGAACGGCACAGACTTCCCACTAAATCAACGCAAAATGACGCAGTCCGTTATAGATACCGTCCTCATGGAGCTCACTCGTGACATAATCCGCAATTGCCTTAATTTCATCCAATCCATTTCCCATAACAATTCCGGTCTTCACATAGTGAATCATATCATAGTCATTCATACTGTCCCCAAAAGCATAGGTATCCTCATGTGCAATCCCTAATTTTTCACATGCACATGCAATTCCTGTTGCCTTTGAGAAGTTCTTGGGCACAAGTTCCACAAAGTCTGTCCCATGATAAATTACATCATAATACTCCGACAGACCTTCTAAAATCTCACGGCATTCCCGCCCTCGGACATCAATACTAAGCTTGCTGGCTTCCCAACAGCCCTCATTACCGGAAATTGGAATTAATTTATCCGGCACAGATTTTTTCAACACCTGTAAAAACGGATCATCTCCAAAGGTTTCCTCATCCACATAGAGATGCTCCCGCCCCTCCAAAACAACGGGATAGTGAAAGGGTTGTAATACTCCCAGTGTATGCTTTAAAACTTCAGGTTCTATCTTTTTATAGAAAAGCACTTCTTTTCCCTTTTCTACATAGGTACCGCAGCCCGCAACTATTCCGTCAAAGCCTAAGGAAAGTAACCTCTCATCCTGAATATAGGACATAGTTCTCCCCGTACAGATAAAGGTTAAATGCCCATTCTCTTTTAAACGACAAAAAGCCTCTCTGGTGCTGTCCGGTATTTGAAATTTTTCATCCCATAGCGTTCAGTCTATGTCAAAAAAGATTGCTTTTCTTCCCATAATCTCACCTAACATTTACATAATTATAACCAGACTTATTGTAGCACAAATCATAGGGGTTTGTGAACACATGAAATAAAAAAGTTGTTACACCATCACCGTATAACAACTTTTTTCTTCTATTTAATTTAACGTGCCAGATAAGTATAGCCCATCAGGCTCTCATCTACTTCTCTTGCCGCCTCACGTCCTTCGCGGATT
>USPJ01000339.1 GCA_900556645.1 uncultured Lachnospiraceae bacterium | reverse complement strand
TATTATATCGTTTTATCTCATTTTTATAGATTTCTTTAATTGCTACCAATGTTAAATTTAAATTAACAATAGACAAACTTAATATAGGTTCAAACAACTCCTCGCTCTTGTCCAAATCACAGTTACTTATGCTTAAGCCATGTACAAACACTGATAAATAACTTGCATAAGTTGAGAAAGAGGGATTTGAATCGACCATTTTATATAAAGAGTTCCAAGTAAATTGATTTTTCTCTTTGGGGTTAAGAAGAGGTTTTAAACTCTTATATTTCCAATTTGCATTCTCAATAATCTGATTAACAATTTTATCATTATTATAGAGTGGACTTCTTTTTAATTCTTTAATTATGAATTCCTTTGCAATCATATCAGATTTATTAGTATCTCTTACTTGGGCTACTAATGCTATAAACTCATCTTCTTTAATTCGTCCATTATTAACTATTTGATTATAATCTGGATAATCCTTATATCAAAGCAGTGCGGAATGCGATGATAAACAATATACCGTCAAATGCGGACGTTATATTCTATGGACACAGCTTGGGCGGAATGATTGCTCAGGAAGCTGCGGCAGATAGTACCATCAAAAGAAACTATAATATTCTGAATACGGTAACCTATGGATCACCGCTGATAAAGCTTTTGAGCAGAAGAGAAGGCGTTGTAAGAAGACTGTGCGATACATCAGATATTGTACCGGTGTTGAGCGTCTACTCACTGACACCGTTAGCAGTCATCCAATACTGGGGAAGTGAACGCTACTCCGAAGATGGCGGATATAACAGCGACTGGTTGGCAGCACACAACGAAAGCTATCTGCGTGAGGATGTGTGGGCGAATTATGATGTACTGGGTATCAAAGGAGGCAATGCAACATTGACATTTAATATGGATGATGCAATCTACTTTGAAGCACCGGGGATTTCGTGGTTAAAATTAAAGTAGCAAAGACTAGTTAAAAGAAGGTAAATAATCAATCCTGCATCTGATCTGCGATCGGAAAAAGAGGAACTGCACGATGCAGTTCCTTTTATAGTTGGTCAAGAGAAATGGGAGGGGCAAGTACCTCCCGGGAGACATACAGGCTGCGGTTCTCTCTGGTTGCCAGCGTCCATTTTACCAGAGTCAGAGTCCGGTGCTCCAGTTCCAGACAGGTAATACATCTGGGGTGGACACAGCTTCCGCTGTTAAAATAGGGACTTTCCTTAGAACCCAAAACCGGACGATGGGTGTGTCCGGTAATCAGGATTTTTCCTTCTGATTTTGCCCAAGCCTGCAGTTTTCGCTCCGTATTCTTCTTGACACGATAGTTTTTTGCGGCACTGGTAGGGTCCAGTACCCCGAACTGTTCCAGCGGACGCCAGAGATAGCGAACCAGAAAACGTGAAAGCCGCCAAAGGACCGAATTGAAAAAGTCAGCCTGATGTCCGTGGGTCAGATAGAGATTTTTCTGTTCTGCACAATCCTCCAAAATCAACCCTTCATAGAAGCAGCAGTCGGAAAAAGGATGCAGCTTTTGTTTTACCATATCGTGGTTACCGTAAAGCATCCAGAGCCGGTGCTCGTCATAAAATTTGGACAACAGCCAGAAGACATTGCTGTGTATTTCCTGAATGGAGGAAAAGCAGCGGTTTTCCCAAAGCTCATCTCCGTCCCCAAGTTCAATATAACAAAAATTTTCTTCATAATAATAATTCAGAGCGGCAAAATAAAGGTTTTGGTTTTTTAAAAAATTGTCGTTAGAGCTGCCGTTGCCCCTGTGGCAGTCGCTGAAAAGTACATAGCGGCTGCATTCCGAAAGAGGAAGAACCGGAGCATGGGAAAAAGCTTCGTTGATTCGGGAAGAAGCATTTTTCATGGCTCGTTCCTCCGTTTTTTAAAACGCCGGATTTGCAGCGTATGGTGGAACACAAAGGGAAGGGATTCAAAGAGATAGAGAACCCGGTCCAGAGAAGTAGAAAAAGGTCTTGTGTACCACAAAAACAGACGGCACATTAAATAGTTACGGTATTGGGCAAAAGAGTGTCCGGCAGGTGTGGTGTCGCAGAAGGAAAAGCACACCGTCAGACCGCAGAGAAAGA
>USPJ01000338.1 GCA_900556645.1 uncultured Lachnospiraceae bacterium | reverse complement strand
CGAATTTGCTTATAATGAGGGCAGGTTAGACGGCGGCGAGCTGTCAAAACGTAACATAATCAGTATGTTTGAGAGCGGGCTTATATGTGCAAACGAAGGCGAGATGATGTTTCGCGCTGAGGATATCATAAATACAGACAGGCACTTTGCGGCACTGCAGTATGCGATTACAGAGTGTATACATAGTCTGTCTGGCGGAGATATACAGGAGATACAGAGGCGGCTTGGAACGGGGCAGAACATACCGGGCGATGTAGAGGAACAACCCAAAACGCTTAGAGACATCGCAGCGTTCCATATAGAACAGATTAAAATCGGCGGTGACGCAAAGGTAGCCCGCATCATTGCATTTGTGCAATGCCTGCAGGCAGATATTGCTCCGTTTATTATACATGCGGAGAATAAAGAGGAGTACGAAGGGCGACTAGACAGCCCGGCACGACTGGAGCAGCTTTTCAGGGTAGAGCAGCGGCGGTTCTACAGAGAGACAGAACCAATGGTGGTTGATCAAGTATAAGAGATATTGCGGCGGGGAAACCCGTCGCTTTTCTGCTGTGTGGAAACCATAAGCAGGGTAGCAGCCAAATCAGAATCGGGTTCTGATTGTAGTATTATTTTCTCAAATAATCGGCGATTGCCTTAAAACAGGAAATTGGATTCTCTCCGCGGAAACTTTTATTCGGTAACTAAGTATTTGGAAAAGAGGAGCTTTTTTCCGCGGAGAAAAGAAATTATAGCTTTGTGCAGACAAGCTTGCAAACTAGGAAGATACAAGTCAGGTACCGGATAATCATAAGGAAATGAAGTCTGTAAAGGATTTTTCTGACAGCGTCAGGTACAGAGATTTTTCCGCGGATATAGTATGATTTTTTCGGCATAATATATGGGTATGCAGGGATGTAGGGCTTTATTTATCCGCGGATATATCCAGTCCGGATTATCAGTGAGAGATCTGCATTGCGGTCAAGGAAATAAAAGAAGCTGTCGGCGTTTTGTCGGCGGATTTTCAATTATACGGAGGATTGGAAGTCCGCTGGTATGGAGATGTCAAGTGGAATCCTCTCCGCGGAGAAGGAGCGTGTCAGATAAATTGACAACAGGAATGGAACCAAGCTGAAATATAAAAAAAGTAACTATAAAAGTTTGGTAAAGACAGGAATATCCGCGGAAGATGCTGTGGAGTGGATTGAAGCAGATGATTTTGAGCTGCTTAATAGTATTGCATTTATCATAGCAAAAAAAGACGATACGAACATTTCAGGAATTTGAGAGATTTAAAAAGTTACAGATTGACACCTGCTGTCAACCAAAGCTACAATTCATGGTGTTGAGCGCGCTTATCAATGAACTTATGATAAGAAAGGATACAATTTTATGAATGGATTAAAATTTATAAGAACAAGGTGCAATATGTCTTTAAATGAGTTAGCAGACATTCTGGATGTAAGCCGGCAACAGGTAAGTGCATGGGAAAACGGTGTAAAGACTATTTCTCAGAAAAGATTACGCCAGTTATCAGAGTATTTTGGTGTAGATGAAAAATTTTTTCTGGATATATCAGAGGATGATAAAGAGTTTATTGTTTCCAAAGCCCTGTACCGTCGTCAGGACAATGAAAAAGAGGTATATTGTTTTGTAAAACAGGGAGAGATGGCAGATGACTTCAAGTATAGACCGTTTTCGTATCCTGATTTTGAGGAATCCTTAGATGAACATATGATTCGTGCGAAGAGGAAGAAAAAAGATACAATAGAGGGAATACAAGAGGCAATGGGATATTTTGGCAAGCCGAATAAGATTATTGAGGAGATTTCTGCAATTAATCGTGGCTGCAAGGTTTATGATGCACTTACAAAATATTTGAGACAAATGCCAAATGAGGATCCGGGATCAATTATTTTGTATTATAATATGGCCAGAAATGTTCTTTTTTCGCTTTTGATTGCAAATGGATTGATGAGCCAAGAAGAACTTGAAAAGGAATTTAGATATAGTATTGGAAGTAAACTATATGATGACATGGAATGGATCTATGAAATAGCTGACATTTTCAAAAAGAGATATGATGATAAAGTGAAGTTGATCGAAGAAATAAGA
>USPJ01000337.1 GCA_900556645.1 uncultured Lachnospiraceae bacterium | reverse complement strand
CAACAATTCTTGCAACAGATTCCAATACTGCATAAACAGAACCATGATACGGACTCCAGGAAGACAGATACGGATCAAATCCATATGCCATCATAGTTACGGTATCACATACGCCCTCTGCCACCGGAAGCTTTGCCACCATGGTCTGGGTCTCTGTCAACTGATAACGTCCGCCGTAAGGCATGAATACGCTTCCTGCTCCGATGGAGCCGTCAAACATTTCCACCAGACCTTTCTGGGAGCACACATTCAAATCTGCCAGCATTGCAAGCCATGCTTTTTTCACATCATGATTCTTCAATGCTTCCTCTACTGCCGGAAGTTCTTTTTTCTCAAAGAAGTTTTCCTCTTTTACCGGCATATCCACAGATACGGTGGTCTCCTGATGAGCACCGTTGGTATCCAGAAATGCACGGGAAATATTTACAATCTCTTTGCCTCTCCAAACCAGTACCAGACGCGGCTCCTCGGTTACTACTGCCACCTTTACGGCTTCTAAGTTTTCTTCTTTTGCATATGCCAAAAACTGTTCTGCATCCTCCGGTGCAATGACAACTGCCATACGCTCCTGGGACTCAGAAATTGCCAGTTCTGTTCCGTCCAGACCTGCATATTTTTTCGGTACTTTATCCAAATCTACTTTCAATCCGTCTGCCAGCTCACCGATGGCTACGGAAACACCGCCGGCACCGAAATCATTACATTTCTTAATGATATGTGCCACCTCTTCCCTGCGGAAAAGTCTCTGAATCTTACGCTCTGTAGGTGGATTACCCTTCTGTACTTCTGCACCGCAGGTATCAATGGATTCTGTGGTATGTGCCTTGGAAGAACCTGTGGCACCGCCGCAGCCGTCACGTCCTGTTCTTCCTCCCAGAAGAATAATAATGTCTCCCGGATCAGAGGTCAGTCTCTGTACCGCCCGTCTCGGTGCTGCTCCCATAACGGCTCCGATTTCCATACGCTTTGCCACATAATCCGGATGATAAATCTCTTTGACATATCCGGTGGCAAGTCCAATCTGGTTTCCATAGGAGCTGTAACCGTGGGCTGCTCCACGTACTAATTTCTTCTGCGGAAGTTTTCCTTCCATGGTATCTTTTACGGATACGGTCGGGTCTGCCGCTCCGGTAACACGCATTGCCTGATATACATAGGTACGTCCTGAAAGCGGGTCACGGATGGCTCCTCCCAAACAGGTTGCTGCACCACCGAAAGGCTCAATCTCTGTCGGATGGTTGTGGGTCTCGTTCTTGAAGTTTACCAGCCACTCCTCGGTCTTTCCGTCAACCTCCACCGGCACAACGATGGAGCAGGCATTGATTTCCTCTGACTCCTCCAAATCCTCTAATTTTCCTTCTTTGCGAAGCTTTTTCATCGCCATCAAGGCAATGTCCATCAGGCATACAAACTTGTCATCTCTGCCTGCGTACATTTCCTTGTGTGTATCTAAATAATCCTGATAGGTTTTCTCAATCGGAGCTTTATAATAGCCCTCATCAAATGCAACGTCTTTTAATTCTGTGGAAAATGTGGTATGACGACAATGGTCAGACCAATAGGTATCCAATACGCGAATCTCTGTCATAGAAGGATTGCGTTTTTCTTCCTTCTTGAAATAATTCTGAATGTGAAGGAAATCCTTAAAGGTCATGGCAAGTCCCAGAGAATCATATAACTCTTTTAACTTTCCCTCTTCCATATCCACAAAGCCGTCAAAAATAATTACATCTGCCGGCTCCTCAAATTCTGTCACAAGGGTCTCCGGCTTCTCCATTCCGGTCTCACGGGAATCCACCGGATTGATGCAGTGATTCTTGATTGCCTCTAACTGCTCCTCCGTAATATCGCCGCTGATTACATAGGTCGTTGCGGAACAGATAATCGGTTCCTCATCCTCTTTTAATAATTTCAGACACTGCTCTGCGGAATCTGCTCTCTGGTCGAACTGTCCCGGCAGATACTCTACGCTGAATACCTTTGCATCTCCCAATTCAATCTTCTCTTCATAAACCTCATCTACCGGAGGCTCGGAAAATACGGTTCCCAATGCCTTTTGGTAGGTTTCCTCTGAGACATTCTCTATATCATAACGGATA
>USPJ01000336.1 GCA_900556645.1 uncultured Lachnospiraceae bacterium | reverse complement strand
TAGCACAAAATTGGACAAGTGTAAATATTTTTACAGATGTCTAATTGATAAAAATTTTACAAAGAGGCTTGGAACGGAGAAAAGATGAAGTATTATTTTGCCCCTTTAGAGGGAATTACAGGATATATATACCGCAATGCCCACATGGCTGTTTTTGGCGGAGCGGACTGCTATTATACACCCTTTGTTTCACCGAGCAAAAACAAAAACTTTACCCCACGGGAAAAGCGGGATATTTTGCCGGAGAACAACCGGGGAATGACAGTCGTGCCGCAGATACTCACCAATCAGGCAGAATATTTTCTGCGGGCGGCAAAAGAATTAAAAGAATATGGATATGAGGAAGTGAATCTGAATCTGGGGTGTCCTTCTGGAACGGTGGTATCCAAGGGAAAAGGAGCGGGATTTTTGGAGGAACCGGAAAAGCTTCAGCGGTTTTTGGAAGAAATTTTTGAAAAAACCGAAGTGGATATCTCCATAAAAACCAGATTGGGTATGGATGCACCGGAGGAATTTGAAGCCCTTTTGAAGATTTATAATGAGTATCCTTTAAAAGAACTCATCATCCATCCCAGAGTAAGAGCGGATTATTATAAGAATGAACCGGATTTGGAGATGTTTGGGAGAGCATTGGAGGTTTCCAAAAATCCGGTCTGCTACAACGGGGATATTGAGAATGTGAAAGACATGGAAAAGTTACAAAATAGCTTTCCACAATTGGAAACGGTAATGTGCGGAAGGGGAGCTTTGAAAAATCCTGCATTGTTTTTGGAATTGAAGGGAGAAGGCAAGTTACAAAAACCGGAATTTCTGGAATTTCACAATCGGGTTTACAAAGGTTATCAGGAAGTGATGAGCGGCGATAAGAACATCCTGTTTAAAATGAAAGAGTTATGGGGATATTGGGGAGAAGCCTTTCAGGATTCCTCAAAATATTTGAAGAAAATCCGAAAGGCAGAATATTGTCTGGAGTATGAGGCTGTTGTCAGGAGTCTGTTCTCAGAGCGGGAACTAATATAGAATCTGTAAAATAGTCCATGTCCACATCCCCGGAAATGCCGGGAACGGAGCCGGTGTCAGAATATTGGAATCCGATCCAGTGCTCCCAGATGTCGTTTCCTGCCGGACCATCGGTGCTGTAATAGTCTGCAATCCAGAGAGGATAGATGGAGAAATCATCGGACCAGATGGTTTGAGCATCTGAGGCATCGGAATAAATCATGGGACGGATACCGCTAAGGCGTTCCAATTCCTGCAAAAAAGTAAGACCAATGGCGTTGATGGCAGCAATGTCCGGATTGGAAAAGCTTTCATAATCCATAGCAGGACGTGCGGAAAAATTTTTGTTCCGGATAAGCTCATAGAAATGTTGTGCCTGTTCTGCCGCTTCTGCGGTGGTAAAGGCAGTTACGTAGTAATAAAAACCCACAATCATATCTGCGGCAGATGCCCGTTCATAATTTTGTAGAAAGAACGGGTCTGTCATGTCGCCACCCTCTCCGGCTTTGATATAGACTGTCTCTATGCCGGAAGAACGGACCTGTGTGAAATCAATGTTACCTTGGTAATTACTGACGTCAATGCCGTCATAAATAATATTGGAATCTGCTGTAAAGTCAGGCATAAAAATCCTCCTTATTTTTAAAATGCAACTGTTTTTGTAGTGTCGCTTACTCAAAATAGTATATGAGTTGGAGGGAAGGTGGTGCTTTGGACGAGGCAGAAAGAAAATATAAAAGAAGGTGACATCCCCTCTTTTTACAGCAATATTATATTGTGCTGCATGAGAGGAAACGGCAACGAGATGGAAAATGAGGAGACAATAAGGATAGCCGCAGAGTTTCTCAGTGATTCGGATGGGGTTGTTGCAGTTGACCTTGCGGGGGCGGAAGCCCTGTTTCCCACATCGGATTATGAAAAGCTGTTTGCACATGCGAGAGCTGAGGGGATTCCTTTTACAATACATGCGGGTGAGGCGGCAGGACCCGAAAGCATCAGACAGGCTGTTGATTACGGCACTGCAAGGATAGGTCATGGGGTAAATTGTATACATGATAAAAATTTGATGAATATTATTGCAGAAAAAGGCATAACATTGGAG
>USPJ01000335.1 GCA_900556645.1 uncultured Lachnospiraceae bacterium | reverse complement strand
ATCGGCTGCTATTACTGCAGTTGCTGCTATAACATTAATGACAGCTACTGTATTTGCAGCACCTAGTGTTAGTGATACACAGGAAGTTATATCAAGTGATAGTACATCAGAAGTTACTGTTAATGGTAAGACTGTTACAGTTAACGATGCTGTAGCATCAGGAGATATTAAGCTTGTGTTCTCTAGTGCAACAGAAGCAGAACTTAATAAAGTAGGTGTACAGAGTAGCACTATTAATGATATCTTATCTATTAATGGTGGAGATTTAGATAAGCTTACTTCTGTTCTTAACAGTGCTGTTGCTAAAACTGCTGATGCAAAGATAGACACTAAGTCATTATCACTTCTTGCTAATATCAGGGATTTATCTTACAAAACTAATTCTGGTGAAATCGTAAAGGATGTTAAGAAAAAAGGAGAAAATGCCAAGGTGGCAGTTCGTAATATCCGTCGTGATGCCAATGATTCTTTGAAAAAACTGGGTAAATCTTCCGATATTTCAGAGGACGAGGTAAAGGATTTAGAGGATCAGGCACAGAAGATGACAGACAAATATATAGCAGAGATAGACAAAGCCATCGAAGAAAAATCCAAAGAAATTCTTACTGTATAAGATATTTGGAATACATGGGGACATAGCGATATCGCCGTGTCCCTTTTTTTATCATATGGGAAATTTCAGCAAGATTTTCTGTATCATAAAAGGTTTTGGAAGAGAGGAGAACTATGAAGGTACCGGAACATATAGCAATCATTCTGGACGGTAATGGACGCTGGGCAAAAAGTAAAGGTATGCCTAGAAACTATGGACATACAGTGGGAGCAAAAACGGTGGAAGTCATCTGTGAGGATGCCTATAATATAGGAGTGAAATATCTGACGCTTTATGCCTTTTCCACGGAGAACTGGAACCGTCCGGCAAATGAAGTGGAAGCACTGATGAAGCTCTTGAAAAATTACTTAAAGACCTGTTTAAAGAGAGCCAACAGCAATAATATGCGGGTGCGGGTTTTAGGAGATATTTCAAAGTTAGAGGAAGATTTCCAGAAGAAAATCATAGAATTAGAAGAGGCCACAAAGGAAAATACCGGGCTGAATCTTCAGATTGCTTTGAACTATGGAAGCAGGGATGAGATGATACGTGCCATTCGTAAAATGGTAAAAGACCATGACGAGGGCAAACTGACCGCCCAGGAAATGACAGAAGAGGTCTTTGAGGGATATTTGGACACGAAGGGAATCCCTGACCCGGATTTGTTAATCCGTACCAGCGGAGAGCAACGGCTTTCCAATTATCTGCTGTGGCAGCTGGCTTACAGTGAATTTTATTTTACGGACATTCCATGGCCGGAATTTTCCAAGGAGGAATTGGAAAAAGCCATTGAAGCCTACAATAAACGAGACAGACGGTATGGCGGCGTAAAGGAGGAAGCATAATGTTTAAGACACGATTAATCAGTGGAATTGTACTGGTTGCAATAGCACTGTTACTGATTATTACCGGTGGAAATATACTTTTGGCAGGATTGGGAATCATATCACTGATAGGAATGTTTGAATTATACCGGATTTTTGAAATAGAGAAAAAGCCGGCAGGTTTTGTGGGATATCTGGCGGCAGTCATCTATTATTTGAATCTTTATTTTGATTTCATACCGGACATGATGATGTTTGTACTGGGAGTACTGGTATTATTGATGTTCGTCTATGTGTTTTCTTATCCAAACTATCGGACAGAACAGATGCTGGCGGCGTTTTTCGGAGTCTTTTATGTGGCGGTGATGTTATCCTTTGTATACCAGACCAGAATGCTGGCAATGGGAGCCTATACGGTTTGGCTGATTTTCCTTTGTTCATGGGGATGTGATACCTGTGCCTACTGTGTGGGGGTTCTGTTTGGAAAACATAAGATGGCACCGAAGCTCAGTCCGAAAAAATCCATTGAGGGAGCCGTTGGCGGTGTTGTGGGAGCGGCACTTCTGGCAATCATTTACGGTTTTGTATTTAAAAATGCAATGGGAATCGACAATACCACAATCTGGTTTATGGCAGGAATCTGTGCAGTGGGAGCTTTGATTTCCATGGTGGGAGATTTGACGGCATCTGCCA
>USPJ01000334.1 GCA_900556645.1 uncultured Lachnospiraceae bacterium | reverse complement strand
ACAGGCATACCATGATACTAACTGCCGCAATTGTTATATATTTTTTTATTTTCATTTGCTTCTCCGCTTCTTTTTGTTCTGTCTGGCAATTAGTATAGCAGATAATCAGTTCAATTTCCAGATGTCCTCATTATATTGTGCGATGGTTCTGTCGGAGGAGAAAAATCCTGCCTTGCTGATATTTACCAGCATTTTTTTCGCCCATGCGGTACGGTCCTCATAATCCCGAAGCATTTTCTCCTTGGTCTGCATATAGCTTCTCCAATCCAGCAGGGTCATAAACCAGTCTTTGCTGATTAACTCATGGTGCAGCCGTTCCAGACTCTGAGCATTTCCGAGAGCTTTTAATTCATCGCTGACAATAAAATCCACTGCTTTTTTGATATCCTCATCCCTATCATAGAAATCTTTGGAAACATAGTCTGCATTTTTGTAATACTCGATTACTGTCTCTGAGGATTCTCCGAAGACATAAATATTCTCTTCTCCCACCAACTCAGCAATCTCTACATTGGCTCCGTCCATAGTTCCGATGGGTACGGCTCCGTTTAGCATAAATTTCATATTTCCCGTACCGGAGGCTTCCTTGGATGCCAGGGAAATCTGCTCGTCGATGTCACATGACGGAATCAGCTTTTCGGCTGCCGTCACATTATAATTTTCCACCATTACTACTTTCAGGTATGGTGACACCTCCGGGTCCTTTGCAATAAACTCCTGCAAGCAGAGAATCAGATGGATAATGTCCTTTGCGATGGTATATGCCGGTGCTGCCTTAGCCCCGAAAATAACCGTAATCGGTGTTATAGGTCTGTTTCCTGCTTTGATGTCAAAATATTTGTAAATCACATACAGGGCATTCATCTGCTGGCGTTTGTATTCATGGAGACGCTTAATCTGGATATCAAAAATAGAATTTTCATCCAACTCGATATTCTGGGTGGTTTTCAGATATTCTTTCAAACGCCTTTTTCCTGCCTTCTTCACTTCCAAAAGACTGTTTAAAGCTTGGGTATCCTCTGCAAAATCTCCCAGTTTTTCCAGTTCCATGGCATCTTTTTTGAAGCCATCTCCTATCAGTCCCTCAATCCATGCCGTCAATTCCGGGTTGGCATGAAGCAACCAGCGGCGGAAGGTGATTCCGTTGGTCTTGTTGTTGAATTTTCCCGGATATAATTTATAGAAATGATTCAACTCATCCTTTTTCAATATCTCTGTGTGCAGGTGGGCAACTCCGTTTACACTGAAGCCATAGTGAATATCCATGTGTGCCATATGCACCAGATTGTCTTTGATAATATAGGTACTTTCGTCTGTAATCTCTTTTCTCACCTGATTATCCAGCTCCCGGATAATCGGCATAAGCTGCGGCACCGCTTTTTCCAGATACCACATCGGCCATTTTTCCAATGCCTCTGCTAAAATAGTGTGATTGGTATAAGCACAGGTATTCCGCACAATGGTAATTGCCTCCTGCATGGCAATTCCTTCTTCCATCAAAAGACGAATCAGCTCCGGGATTACCATGGTCGGATGGGTATCATTAATCTGAATAACCACATAATCTGCCAAATCTCTCAGATTGCTGCCCCGCTCCTTTGCTTCCTCCAAAATCAGCTTTGCTCCGTTGCTGACCATGAAATACTGCTGATAAATACGGAGCAGATGTCCGGCTTTATCACTGTCATCCGGGTATAAAAAGAGCGTCAGATTCTTTTTAATGTCTGTCTTATCAAAAGAAATCCCTTCTTTTACAATGTCCTCATCTACAGATTCAATGTCAAACAGATGCAGTTTATTGGTACGGTTCTCATAACCGGTCACGTCAATATCATACATCCGTGACTGCACCGAAAAACCGCCAAACGGGATCGTATACGTCTTATCCGTCTTTGTCAGCCAGCTTTCCTTTTCTATCCATGGATTTGGAAGTTCCTTCTGTGCATTGTTTTCAAAGACCTGACGAAACAGTCCGTAATGATAGTTCAGACCTACACCGTCGCCATTCAGTCCCAGCGTTGCAATCGAATCTAAAAAGCAGGCTGCCAGTCTTCCCAGACCGCCATTTCCAAGTGCAGGATCCGGTTCCTGATCCTCGATCACGTTAAGATCC
>USPJ01000333.1 GCA_900556645.1 uncultured Lachnospiraceae bacterium | reverse complement strand
CTGTGCCTCCTGACGGATACAGGCACGGCGCAGTTCTGCAAACGCATCACGCAACCGGTCAAAATGGGCTCCCAACAAATTGTAAGCTTTCACCACCCGGATACCTTGCAGATATTCTTCAAATCGGCTTCCAGCATTAATTTTGGCCTGAACCTGACTTCCACTCAATTTTTTCTGCACACTCGTACTTACCCACAAAATGAATAAAGCCAGTGGTAAAGCGGCAAACATAGCAACAGCCATCCGCCAATCTATCCATATTAATGAAGCAAAAGCTAGTACAGGCATAACTACAGCCCCCATCAGTTGAGGCAAATGATGGGATATTCCGGTTTCTGCCATTGAAAAATCGGTAATAAGCATAGACGACAAGTCACCGGGATCACGTTGTGAAAGAAATCCTAACGAGAGCTTCCGCAAGTGTTCTGCCAAAGAAAGACGTCCCGAAGCACTCATCTCATATGCCCCTCTAAAATTGGAACGATAGGAAGCTCGTTCCGCTAACGCCATGACTATCATATAACAAGCCATCACTCCGAATATATACCACAAACGAACCGTGTCAAGTGGCCGGCCACTTCCATCGAACGTATTAAAAACAATACGTACCGCCTCAATAGAGAGGCAAAACGGCACAATATTAATCAAATTGGCAAGCACTGTTAAACCTACTGGTCTACAAAGACGTTTCGTATGACCAATTGTAATGTTTTTGATCGCATTCATACCTGTTCCTTTCATTTACGTGCGATAATATACATTTCTTCTTTATTATGAACAACCTGAATGGTTGAAAATCCGGCCTCTATCAACAAATCCTTCAAATCTCCGGCTGTATATACCACCATTCCTTTTATCCGTTCAGTCCACATTTTTCCGAGTTCAGGACTGCTTGCTTCCAAGCCGACAAGGAAGCATCCTCCTTTTCGTAAGACTCGTACCACCTCAGCCAACGCTATCTCTATGGGCGACCAAAAATAGACTGTTTCAAAAGCAGTAACAGCATCAAATGTCCCGTCTTTGTATGGCAAGGAGCACACACTTCCTTGCTGTATGAAACATCGTTTATTCAATTCTTTCACATTGTATTTGCTTGCAAAAACTACACTCTCTTCCGATAAATCTATACCATAAACCTTTCCTTGAGGACATTGTTTCAACAAACGATTCAGGTTGGCTCCACCTCCGCATCCAATATCTAGGACAGTCCATTGCGGTTGCCAGTTTACCTGTTTCATACCACGACGGGCCAAAGAAGCATGAAAACGATTCATTCCCCATAAAATCATCCGACCCCAAAAACCTTTCGGACAGCTTGTATTCTGCAAAATACTGTTTAATAAATGCTTGTTTCTCATATCAATATATGTTTAATTCTTGTTTAACGACCAATGGTAAGCGTTTCTATAAGCATCCCACATACTTTTATATACCCCCTCTTTCACAGATAAAATATTATGTTTTCCACATTGCACAATCCGGCCTTCTTTCATGACAACAATCTGATGAGCTGATACAATAGAAGACAAACGGTGAGCTATTACAATAACCGTCTTGTCTTTTATCAAAGACTGCAAGGCCATTTGCATCTTATACTCGTTTTCCGGATCAGCAAAAGCAGTGGCTTCGTCCAGTACTAGTATCGGCGCATTCTTCAAGATGGCGCGTGCCACGCATATCCGTTGCGCCTCACCGCCCGAAAGAAATATACCTTTATCCCCAATTTTAGTATCATAACCATCTGGCAACCGTTCTATGAAATCATGGCATTGGGCGGCTTCAGCAGCAGCTATCACCGCTTCTTTACCGGCAGAAGGAGAACCGATGGCAATGTTTTCATACAGCGTATCATAAAACAAGAAAGTGTCTTGAAAGACAAACGATACGGTATCCATCAACTCTGCTGTTGCTATTTGCTTGATATTCACACCACCGATAAGGATTTCGCCCTGCTCTACATTCCAAAAACGCGGTATCAAGTTGGCTACCGTCGATTTACCGCTACCAGATGGTCCTACGAGCGCAGTTATTTCCCCTTGCTGTGCCTTGAAATTGATATCATGCAAAACTTTCGTCCGTGTTCCCTGTTCTGTGTTCTCATAAAAAAATGACACATGACGAAA
>USPJ01000332.1 GCA_900556645.1 uncultured Lachnospiraceae bacterium | reverse complement strand
AGATTTTCATCTCCATATTTAGTATTACTGATATGATGGTCAATACAAAAAGTCGCTTTTGCACCGGTAAAATATTTCGCTGCCTCTCCGAGCCTTCCCAAATCACCGCAATCCTGTGCAATGAACAAATCATAGCTTTCCTCACTGTCACAGGTATGTTTGATTTCCTCTGAATTTTTTAAAAACTTAAAGATATTCGGAATTGGCTCCAAATATAAATCCACTTTTATCTGGGGATAATAAGTTTTAATATAATTGTAAGTTGCCAGACAGGAGCCTGCACAATCTCCGTCAGGACGGACATGTCCTGCGATTGCCACTGTACGTTTTCCTGCCAGCTGGGCATCTAAACTCTGCATATCTTATTCCTCGATTTCCCGATTTACATCATCAATCAACTTTGACATATTCACACCGTATTCAATAGACTGGTCCAGAATAAAACGAATCTCCGGCGTATTTCTCAGATTCATGTTTTTAGCAAGGGTTCTGCGGATATACCCCTCCGCACTCCTTAACCCTGCAATGGTATCCTTCTGGGATTCCTCATCTCCCAAAACAGAAATATATGCCTTGCAGGTTTTTAAATCCGGTGCCACCTCTACGGATACCACACTTGTCATGGGATTGATTCTCGGATCTTTAATTTCCCCCCGTATGATATTGGAGAGTTCTTTTAAGACCTCTCCGTTGATACGGGTATTTTTGATACTGTTTTTTCTCATTTTTACCTCAATTCTATCTTGGTACCTCTACCATGATATATGCTTCAATCTGATCCTCTTCTGCAATATCATTAAAGTCCTCAAATACCAGACCACATTCATATCCTGCTTTGACCTCTTTGACATCATCCTTGAAACGCTTTAAGGATGCCAGATTTCCTTCAAATATCTGCTCTCCCTCTCTGCTGATACGAACCATACAGCCTCTCTGGAAGGAACCGTCCAGCACATAGGAACCGGCAATATTGCCCACACCGGAGGCTTTGAAAATCTGACGAACCTCTGCATGACCAATGACTTTTTCCTCAAATACCGGATCCAGCATTCCCTTCATGGCTGCTTCCACATCCTCAATGGCATTGTAGATAACCTTGTAAAGACGTACATCTACACCTTCTCTGTCTGCAATTGCTTTTGCAGTGGCATCCGGCCGTACATTGAAGCCAATGATGATTGCATTGGAGGCAGATGCCAGACTGACGTCAGATTCATTAATGGCTCCGACACCGCCGTGGATAATCTTGACTACCACTTCCTCGTTGGACAGTTTTACAAGACTTTGTTTTACAGCTTCCACGGAACCCTGTACATCTGCTTTTACAATAATATTTAATTCTTTTACATTTCCAGACTGAATCTGTGAGAACAAATCGTCCAGAGACATTTTGGCTTTTGTTTCTTCGATTAAGCGGTTTTTTCCTTCTGAAATAAAGGTCTCCGCAAAGTTTCTTGCTTCCCTCTCTGTTTCAGTGGAAACAAAAATCTCTCCTGCATTCGGCACACTGGAAAGTCCCAGAATAGCAACCGGAGTAGACGGACCTGCCTCTTTTAAGTTACGTCCGTTTTCATCAATCATGGCACGGACTCTTCCGTAGCTGCTTCCGCAGGCAATGGGCTGACCTACCTTTAAGGTTCCTTTCTGAATCAGAACTGTTGCTACCGCTCCTCTGCCTTTGTCCAAACGTGCCTCTATTACAAGACCTCTTGCCTGACGCTTCGGATTGGCTTTTAATTCACAAACCTCTGCGGTAAGAAGAATCATCTCTAACAACTGGTCGATTCCCTCATGGGTATGTGCGGATACCGGAACAAAAATGGTAGTTCCGCCCCAGTCTTCAGGAATCAGTTCATATTCGGAAAGCTCCTGTTTTACACGCTCAATGTTCGCATTTGGCTTATCGATTTTGTTGATGGCAACAATAATTGCAATTCCTGCTGCCTTGGCGTGATTGATTGCTTCTACGGTCTGCGGCATTACACCGTCATCTGCTGCAACCACCAAAATCGCAATATCGGTGGAATTTGCTCCACGCATACGCATTGCCGTGAATGCCTCATGTCCCGGTGTATCCAGGAATGTGATGTTCTGACCGTTGATCGAAACAACAGATGCACCGATATGCT
>USPJ01000331.1 GCA_900556645.1 uncultured Lachnospiraceae bacterium | reverse complement strand
AAGAATATCTTCCTTTGAGTGAAGTTCTCTGGCAACCGTGGTGCGAAATTCATAGGGAACATTTCCTTGAAGTAAAAAGGACACAGATTCAGAAATATTTTCTATGGAAAAGGCAGCCCAGCGGCAGACCGTGTTGTATTTTTCCTGTGTGTGCTTGATATCCATTGCCACATAGTCAATGAGCTTTTTTTTGCAGAGAGATTTCAGGACGTCCGGTTTGGAGCCGTTGGTATCCAGCTTGATATCATAGCCCAGACTGCGTATTTCCGTAATCAGTTCTTCCAAATCCGGCTGTAAAGTTGGTTCGCCGCCGGTAATGCAGACCCCGTCCAGAATACCCTGCCGTTTTCGGAGGTGTTTTAGGACTTCTTCCTTTGATATTATAGGAAGGGCAGAAGGGGTCAGCACTAAATCTCCGTTATGACAATAGGGACAGCGGAAATTACATCCTCCAAAAAAAATCGTGGCAGCCACGTGTCCCGGATAGTCTAATAATGTAGTTTTTTGAAATCCATGAATTTCCATCATAAACACCTCTTAAATTACTAATTCCTATTATGTCATACCAGCAAGGGAAAGTGAAGAATAAATTGACAAAACCGGCGAAATTGGGTATACTTATGTTTCCGAGCAGCTGGGGTGGTAGCGGTACCCTGTACTAGCAATCCGCTATAGCTAGAGTGATATTCTGCCCCGGGTCTTTGATGGTAAAGCAGCCCTTGGTAAGTGGCGATGACGTTTGGGTCTTACGCAACGGAAATCTATGAACCGTGTCAGGTCAGGAATGAAGCAGCACTAAGTAGAACCTTTCGTGTGCCGTGAGGGTGCCTGGACTGAGTTAACTGCCAAGGTAACGTTTGTCATCTGGATTCAAAGCAGAATGCTCGGTTTTGTATTGTTGCATACAATTTAGGAGGGATTATGTCAAAAAGATTAAGAGCGTTTTTATATGAACTGTGTAACTATATGGAATTGTTTATGGCAGTTGTGGTAGTGGTAGGGATTGTTATTTCTATTTTAGGATTGAAGCCGGAGATTTTGACCTTTTGGGGCAACAGAGGTGAGACCGGATCCTTTTACATCTTTTTGGACGCTATCTTTGAAATTGTTATCAGTATAGAATTTTTAAAAATGCTTTGTCAGCCAGATGCGGATACTGTGTTGGAGGTCTTGATTTTCTTGGTATCACGTCATATGATTATAGGAGATACCAATGCTTTTGAAGATTTTGTATCTATTCTCAGCATTGCCATTTTGTTTGGAATCAGAAAGTATATCCGGATTCCGGAGGAAAGGGAACATGAACACAGCATATTTTCTATGAGGAAGAAAACGACGAAAGAAGATACAGAGTATGAGCAGGACAAGCAATAAAGAAGAAAAATATATGCACGCAGCGATTCGGGAAGCCAGAAAAGCATATGCTTTGGAGGAGGTTCCGATTGGCTGCGTGATTGTATATCAGGATAAAATTATCGCCAGAGGTTACAACCGAAGGAATACGGATAAGAATACCATTGCCCATGCGGAAATGACTGCCATCAAAAAGGCAAGCAAAAAACTGGGCGACTGGAGGTTGGAAGGTTGTACGATGTATGTAACTTTAGAGCCTTGCCAGATGTGTGCCGGAGCCATTGTGCAGGCGAGAATTGATAAAGTAGTCATCGGAAGCATGAATCCCAAAGCGGGCTGTGCCGGTTCGGTGCTAAACCTTTTGGAGATTCCCAGCTTTAATCATCAGGTAGAAATTCAAAAAGGCGTGTTGGAGGAAGAGTGCTCCCACATGCTCAGCAGTTTTTTCAAGGAACTGAGGGAGAGGAAACGCCGACAGAAGGAGGGGGAAAAGCAAAATGAAGCAGAGAGTCGTTGAAAAAGAATGGAAAAAATTGAGAAAAGCGGAAAAGGCCTTTTTAGACAAAAACCGCGAAGTAAGGATTATGGGATGGCAGAAGAAGGTGGAACAGTATGTCCCGCAGAAATTAAATAATACCTTGCAAAAAGGATTTGAAAAAGCTTTTGATACGATTTTTCAAAAAGGAACGGGAATTATTGAAAAAACCTATAATAAAGAAAAACGGCAACAGACTTACCGAATGAATGAAATTACAGCGGAAGTAAAACAGAACCGTAGGTCATT
>USPJ01000330.1 GCA_900556645.1 uncultured Lachnospiraceae bacterium | reverse complement strand
ACCGCTGAATAAGTAAAATTTTCAGAAAATTAGCACTCGCCTATTGACTCTGCTAACAAAACGTGCTATACCTTATCTTGTAAGAATAAAAAATCAAAAGCAAGGTACTTCTAATATAAGGAGTCAACATAGAAAGGGGCGTAGAAGTATGAACATTCAGAAATTCACACAAAAATCCGTAGAAGCAATCAATGCATGTGAAAAGCTTGCTTATGATTACGGAAATCAAGAGATAGAGCAGGAGCATCTGCTGGTGGCACTTATGCAGCAGGAGGATGGTCTGATTCCGAAACTGATTGAGAAAATGGACATTCAGAGGCAGCATTTTGAAGACAATGCTCTCCGCAAACTGGAAGCTAGAGTGAAGGTTTCCGGCGGACAGATTTATGTAGGACAGAATCTGAACAATGTTCTGATTCACGCAGAGGATGAAGCAAAACAGATGGGAGACGAATATGTTTCGGTGGAACATCTGTTTTTGGCACTTTTAAAATATCCGAACAAAGCCATGAAAGAGCTGTTTAAAGAATATGGAATCACAAGAGAACGCTTTTTACAGAGCCTTTCTACCGTTCGTGGTAATCAGCGGGTTACCTCAGACAATCCTGAGGCAACTTACGACACTTTGGAAAAATACGGCTATGATATGGTAGAGCGGGCCAGAGACCAGAAGCTGGACCCGGTAATCGGCAGAGATACTGAGATACGAAACGTGGTGAGAATCCTTTCCAGAAAGACGAAAAACAATCCGGTGTTAATCGGTGAACCGGGCGTAGGAAAAACTGCCGTTGTGGAAGGCTTGGCACAGCGTATCGTACAGGGAGATGTGCCGGAGGGCTTGAAGGATAAGAAGCTGTTTGCTCTGGATATGGCATCTCTGGTGGCGGGAGCGAAATACCGCGGAGAGTTTGAGGAACGTCTGAAAGCCGTTCTGGACGAAGTGAAAAAGAGTGATGGACAGATTATTCTCTTTATCGATGAGCTGCATACCATTGTAGGTGCTGGAAAAACCGAGGGTGCCATGGATGCAGGGAATATGTTAAAGCCAATGCTTGCCAGAGGAGAACTGCATTGTATCGGTGCCACCACATTGGATGAGTATCGGGAATATATCGAAAAAGACCCGGCTTTGGAGCGTCGTTTCCAGCCGGTACAGGTAGATGAACCCACAGTGGAGGATACCATTTCGATTCTGAGAGGTATCAAAGAACGGTACGAGGTATTCCATGGTGTTAAAATTACCGACGGAGCCTTGGTCAGCTCAGCAGTGCTTTCTAACCGTTACATTTCCGACCGTTTTCTGCCGGATAAAGCCATTGATTTAGTGGACGAGGCTTGTGCATTGATTAAGACAGAATTGGATTCCATGCCCACGGAACTGGACGAACTGAACCGCCGTATCATGCAGCTTCAGATTGAAGAGACGGCATTGAAAAAAGAGGAGGACCGGCTCAGTCAGGATCGTCTTGCAGCCCTGCAAAAAGAGCTGGCAGAGTTGAAGGATGAATTTACTGCCAGAAAAGCACAGTGGGACAACGAAAAGAAAACTGTGGAAAAGGTTCAGAAACTGCGGGAGGATTTGGAGTCTCTGAAAACAGAAATTACACTGGCAAAACAGAATTACGATTTGGAAAAGGCGGCGGAACTGCAATACGGGAAGCTGCCGCAGTTGGAAGAACAGCTTGCCATAGAGGAAGAAAAAGTTAAAACCGAGGATTTCTCGTTGGTGCATGAAAGTGTTACCGAGGAGGAAATTGCAAAGATTATTTCCCGATGGACGGGAATTCCGGTGGCAAAACTGACGGAAAGCGAGCGGAACAAAACCTTGCATTTGGATGAGGAGCTTCACAAACGTGTGGTAGGTCAGGATGAGGGAGTAACCAAGGTAACAGAGGCAATTATCCGTTCCAAGGCAGGTATCAAAGATCCCACAAAACCAATCGGCTCCTTCCTGTTCTTAGGTCCTACCGGTGTGGGAAAGACAGAGCTGGCAAAGACCTTGGCGGCAAGTCTGTTTGACGATGAAAACAATATGGTGCGTATTGATATGAGCGAGTATATGGAGAAATATTCCGTATCCCGTCTGATTGGAGCACCTCCGGGATATGTAGGATATGAGGAAGGCGGTCAGCTTACCGAGGCAGTCCGCAGAAAACC
>USPJ01000329.1 GCA_900556645.1 uncultured Lachnospiraceae bacterium | reverse complement strand
AGCTTTATTATCATTCCCTATTTTTTTGATTTGAGGTTAAAAACTAATCTTGCCTGTGTGGGAATGGGTGTCACGGGAATTTTCCTGACTTATGCTTTAAATAGATATAATTATATGAATATTATCCAAAGTGCCAGGGATATGGTTGTGGAGAATATGAATCTGGGACTTTTAATTTTTGATAAGGAGTACCATGTTTTAGAAGTCAATCAGTTTATGCGGGAACGCTTTTATGATGTCTGGAAGATACCGGGGATTGTTTATAAGAGTGAGGAATTAAGGCCCTTATTGGATGGGAAGAAGAATAAGATTGAATGGAAAGGGAGAATTTACAGTTGTCTGCGAAATGAGGTTTACAGCCAGAGTCATGTGATGATTGGATACGCACTTACTTTGTATGACATTACGGACATGGAAAACAATGCCAGAGAATTGAGAAGTATGAAGGAAAAAGCGGAACGGGCAAGTGAGCAGAAAACAAAGTTTCTGGCAAATGTAACCCATGAAATCCGTACACCTTTGAATACGATTCTGGGTATGAGTGAAATTGCATTGAGAAATAATGCGGCAAAGGATTTGGAGGCTCCCTTAAAGAACATCTATCATGAAGGAAAAAATGTTATTGAAATGATAGATACCCTTCTGGATGTTTCCAGAATTGAGTCAGGAGAAATAAAGCTTATCACAGCGAAATATGACATGGAGGAGATTATTTATGATATTTCCAACATGGTCTATATGAAAATTGATGAAAAAGATTTGGAATACAAGGTGGAGATAGAACCGAATTTCCCACGTTCTTTTTACGGAGACCGTATGAGAGTAAAGGAAATTTTCCAGAATCTTTTGGGAAATGCCATCAAATATACGGAGTGCGGAAGAGTCACCTTGAATCTGGGCGGCGAAAAGGAAGAGGACGGAAGATATAAGATTGTCCTTACCGTAACGGACACCGGTGTGGGAATGAGTGAAAATGATAAAGAGAATATTTTCCAACGTTTTAAGAGGAGTTCCAATCCGAAAACAGAAAATGTTTTTGGTGTGGGCTTGGGATTGGATATTACCATGAATCTGGTGAAGCTGATGGGCGGAACCATTCAAGTGCAGAGCCGTCTAAATGAAGGATCCTCTTTTAAGGCTACTTTTTATCAGGAGATTGCCGACAGTGAACCGCTCTGGTTAAAAGAGATGACTAGGGAAAATGCGGTCAATCATGTGGGAAATGACAGTTTTATGGATGAAATCCATGTGGTATTTCCGGGAGCCCATGTGCTGGTGGTGGATGATATGAGTTCTAATCTGAAGGTGGAACAGGGATTGTTGCAGCTCTATGGCATTGAACCGGAAATGGCATTAAGCGGAAAAGAGGCATTGGAATTAGTGCAGAGCCGACATTATGATTTGATTTTTATGGATCATCTGATGCCGGAAATGGATGGAGTAGAAACGTTAGAGAAAATCCGGGAACTGGAAAAGGAAGTACCGGTTATAGCGGTTACAGCCAATGCAACCGTATATACCAAGGCATTTTATGAGGAAAATGGATTTGACGGCTGTCTGACAAAACCATTGCAGACCGATGAATTGCTAAATGTATTAAAGAAATATATTTCTTCCAGAATCCAAAATAAAGAGACTGAAGAATTGGAGGAAAATCTTCCGATCAAGAATCTGATGCCGGAAATTGACTGTGTGGCAGGAATTAAGAATATCGGTGGGAATCTGGACAGCTATAACGAATTGTTGGAAGTGTATTACAGAGAGATGGCTCAGATTTTGGAAACCTTGCCGGATTTGGCACAGGAGAGCTTGGAGCAATTCAAAATCAAGGTGCATGGAATCAAAGGCAGCAGCCGGAATGTGGGAGCAAAGGAGCTGTCCGAAAGAGCTCTTCAACTAGAAGAATGGGCAAAAGAAGGAAAGTGTGGTTATGGAACTCACAAAGGGAAATGAAGGCGGAAAGTTAACATATGATGAATTAATTGCAGGGGATTCTGATGCGGCAGTAGAAAAGCATGTGCCTGTAGTAAAACATGAAGGTGACAAATTAATTGTAGAAATTGGAAGCGTAGAGCATCCGATGATAGCTGAACATTATATCATGTGGGCAGCAGTTGAGACAGACAAAGGCGGTCTTTGGAAAGACATGAAGCCGGAAGAGG
>USPJ01000328.1 GCA_900556645.1 uncultured Lachnospiraceae bacterium | reverse complement strand
ATACCGCATAGGCAAAGCTGTCCGTCTGCTGCCCCTCATAGGATACAAAAAGCTGGGTCTGCCGGATATACCCATCTTTATCCTGAAGGGTATTTGCAAAACCATAGTTTCCTGCCTCTGCCAAGGCCGGATACGGCGTCTCAATCCGTTCAATGGAACGGGCATTCACAAAGGACACCCCTTCCTCGTAACGGTCTATTTTTGTTTTATAGACAATATTTGCCGCTGAAATTACATTTCCTGCCTCTTGGCAGGTCTCTGCAAAATAGGCATCGGAAAGTGGTTCTTTTTCTCCGATATACATAACATCAAAGGCTATAACCGACGGTTTGGCATCTTCCGATTCCGTCAGACATTCTACCAGTTTCGCCGGTATATCACGTTCCCATTCCCCCACCGGTCCATAGGTTTCCAATGTCTTTTCGTCAATTTTAATAATTTTAATCTGCTTATTCCGTGTACCGGTTCTCTGATAGGCTATATCCGTTACCAGATGGTCAATGGCATAAAAAGGCTGCGTCACACACAAAATCATAGTGAGCAGAAATATCACTCCTGCCGTAATAACCTCTGTGGTTCTCTGCTTCATAAATAGTTCTCCCTGTCTTTTTCGTGATTATTATTCCAGACGAATGGTATAGGTATCTGTTTTTGAGACATAAAAGTCCGTATTTCCCGAATACACAGTGCTATCCCCTGAAATAAGATATCTGTTTCCTGCTCCAAACCGATATAAAACCCCTTCTGTCAAGGTCACGGTTCCGGCATTGATAATCTGTGCCTGCGGTGTTTCTGCCTGCGGTTCTATCGTCGGTGTTTCTGTCTGCTGTATTGCTGGCTGTATCGCTGTCTGTTCTCCTTGCGTACTTTCTACGGTCTCTTTTGTCTCCGGCTCCCACTGTGCTTCATAATAGATATGTGCTCCGTCTGTGGCTGTCAAATTACAGAAAGTCCCTGTTGCCGAAAGACTCTCTCCCTCTTCGTTCACTCTTTGAAATCCGGTCAGCACATATCCCGTTTGCTGAAAAGCAGGAATCTCTATATTCTGATCATAGGTTGCCACTAAGGTGGTATCTGTGTTTCCTTCCACGGTTCCTCCGTTTCCATAGAAAGTTACCTGATAGCTAATCGGTACCGGAGTAAAGGTAAGACGGGTCGGCGGTGTCTGATCTTCACAACAATCTGCTCCCCCGTATATACTTACAAATTCTTCGCTTATCTTCTCCGCCGTAACATGATAACCCTTATATCCGGTTGGCAGTGATGTCAATGTCAGTTTCCCTGTGTAATATAAATTTCCGATAGGCTGATAAGTTAATTCTGTGTCTGCATTTTGGGATACAACCCAGCCCTGTATCTGTTTTACCGTTCCGCTATTCTTATCCGGCTCAATTTCAATATAATCAGCCACCTCTGCTTCGTTGGTAATACAATAGGCACCGATATTGGTCTGCCCATCGCTTGCCACTTCTATGTAGTCCCCTACACCCATGATTTCTTTAAACATTTCGGATGCATCCTCCACACCATCATCCGTCGGGTTCCAACTTCCAATATAACCATAGCTGTCTCCGGCATAGACATTCAATCCGCTTAGTTGAAAAATCAAGCAAATTGCCAAAATAATCCCAAATACTTTCTTTCCCTTCTCTTTCATTGTCCCTCTCTTTCTTTTCCCTTATTAACGCTAATTTAAAATGTTCACATTTTATTCACATTCTATGATAAAAGAAACCGCGTATTGTAGCAAATATTTTTACGATTTACACCCCTTTTAATTATACACATTCTTTATATTGACAAAATTTTTATTTCCATTTTTGCAGTTTCTTCTTCATTATGTAAACAAGCCGCAAGAAATCCTTCTTTTGTGTCAAAAAGTCTGAAAATTCCCTCACAGTTGCTTCTGATGCTTCTCTCACTCTCTTTCTCTTCCAGAATAAATTCGATTTTATCAAAGGGAAACTTCATTCCCTCTCCGATCATCTTCACATAGCTTTCCTTTAAAGTCCAATATTTCAAAAACTCTGTCTGAGGATTGTCTACATTCTGCAATATTTTTCTTTCCATAGCAGTGCAGCTTCTCTTAATCGCCGCCTCACTTATTTTTCTCGGCTGTTCTATATCCACACCTACCGGAAGATTGGCACATGCCACTGCCACCATTTCTCTGGT
>USPJ01000327.1 GCA_900556645.1 uncultured Lachnospiraceae bacterium | reverse complement strand
AAGCGGCACAGCCTGACGCTGCATGTTTGATCCCATCAGCGCACGGTTGGCATCGTCGTTCTGCAGGAACGGGATCAGGGCAGTAGCGACGGAGAATACCATACGAGGAGATACATCCATGTAATCAAACATATGACGCTCATACTCCTGAGTCTCTTCACGGAAACGACCGGATACATTCTTATGAATGAAATATCCTTCTTCGTCCAGAGGCTCATTCGCCTGTGCTACATGGTAATTATCTTCCTCATCCGCTGTCATGTATACAACCTCATCGGTTACACGCGGATTGGCAGGATCGGATTTATCAATTTTACGGTATGGTGCCTCGATGAAACCATACTCGTTGATTCTTGCATAGGTTGCAAGGGAGTTAATCAGACCGATATTCGGACCCTCAGGAGTCTCAATCGGGCACATTCTTCCGTAATGGGAGTAATGAACGTCACGGACCTCAAATCCGGCACGGTCTCTGGAAAGTCCTCCCGGTCCCAATGCGGAAAGACGTCTCTTGTGGGTCAGCTCACCTAATGGGTTGTTCTGATCCATGAACTGGGACAGCTGGGAAGAACCGAAAAATTCTTTTACTGCCGCAGTTACCGGTTTGATATTGATTAAGCTCTGTGGAGAAATTCCCTCTAAATCCTGAGTAGTCATTCTCTCACGTACCACTCTCTCCAAACGTGACAAACCGATACGGTACTGGTTCTGTAATAATTCTCCTACCGCACGAATACGTCTGTTTCCTAAGTGGTCAATATCATCATCATGTCCTATTCCATACTCCAGATGCATATTATAGTTAATGGAAGCAAAGATATCTTCCTTTGTGATATGCTTTGGAATCAATTCCGGAATACTCTTGCGGATTGCTTCTTTAATATCCTCAATATTGTCATTTTCTTCTAAAATTTCTGCCAAAACAGGGTAGTATACATCCTCTGTTACTCCCAGTTCTCTGGCATTGATACCCTCAACGTGGGCATTGATGTCTACCATCAGGTTGGAAAGAATCTTGATATTTCTCTCTTCTCCCTGTACCCACACATATGGTGCACCTGTATTCTGAATTGCAGTTGCAAGTTCTCTGGTAACCTCTGTACCTTTTTCTGCAATAATCTCACCCGTTGTCATATCTACAACGTCTTCTGCCAGAACCCGTCCTGTAATTCTGTTTTTCAGTGCCAGCTTTTTATTGAATTTATATCTTCCTACTTTTGCCAAATCATATCTTCTCGGGTCAAAGAACATTGCTGTGATTAAGCTCTGTGCACTCTCTACTGTCAGAGGTTCACCCGGACGGATTTTCTTATATAATTCCAGAAGACCTTCCTCGTAGCTGTTTGCAACGTCTTTTCCAAAACTTGCAACAATCTTCGGCTCCTCGCCAAAGTATTCAATAATCTCCTGATTAGTTCCAATGCCCAAAGCACGGATTAATACGGTAATCGGAACCTTTCTGGTCCTGTCTACACGTACATAGAAAACGTCATTGGAGTCTGTCTCATACTCTAACCATGCACCACGGTTCGGAATTACGGTACAGGAATACAGTTCCTTACCTACCTTGTCATGATCAATTCCGTAATAAATACCCGGAGAACGCACTAACTGGCTGACGATAACACGCTCTGCTCCATTGATAACGAAGGTTCCTGTCTCTGTCATGAGTGGCAAATCGCCCATGAAGATTTCGTGTTCGTTAATTTCATCGTTTTCTTTGTTGTAAAGTCTTACCTTCACCTTTAACGGTGCTGCATATGTTGCATCTCTCTCTTTACACTCCGGAATCGAATATTTTACATCATCTTCGCATAATGTAAAATCGACAAAATCGAGACTAAGCTTTCCACTGTAATCTGCGATTGGAGAGATATCTGCAAATGCTTCCTTAAGACCCTCGTCTAAGAACCACTGATACGAATCCTTCTGGACCTCGATCAGGTTAGGCATCTGTAAAACCTCTTTTTGTCTTGAGTAACTCATACGCATGCTTTTTCCAGCTGTGACTGGACGTATTCTGTTTTTCTCCATTGACGTTTCACCTCTCGTTTTTATTCGTGACAATAGTTCTGCCGTAAAACGTGCGATCTATTGTATAGGACACCGGCTAAAAATAGCGCTAAAATGCCTACTGCACCATAATAGTGCAACGTATACTATACAACAATTTAATTTTAATTGCAAGGGTTTTTTCT
>USPJ01000326.1 GCA_900556645.1 uncultured Lachnospiraceae bacterium | reverse complement strand
AGTGAAACAGCTACGGATGCTTTATGACAGATACAACTATAGCTATCATATAAAAAAGTTGTTACGATAAATTCTCTCCTCTAAATTGCTCTGGTATACTCCTTCAGCCAGATTCTTTCCTCTTCATTCAGATAAGGGGAAATCTTCTCATAAACCATCTGATGATACTCATTCAGTTCCTGTTTCTCTCTAAAGGTCATTTCCTCCGGCAGGATAGCGTCCAAATCCATCGGCACATAGGTAATGTTTTCAAACTTCATAAACTGACCGTATTCGTTTTTCTCGTCCTTTACACAAATCAATTCGTTTTCCAGACGGATGCCATAGGCTCCCTCCAGATAAACTCCCGGTTCGTCGGTGGTAATCATGCCTGCCTCCAGCTTGCCGCTGTCGTTTCTTTCCTGTACGATTTTCCAACGGAATCCGTTTGGGCCCTCATGGACATTCAAAATATGGCCTACTCCGTGTCCGGTTCCGCACCGGTAGTCAATACCCATATCCCACAACGGTCCTCTTGCTAAGATATCCAGATTGATACCGCTGCATCCATACAAAAACTTTGCATTTGCCAGATTTAAATTGGAACGGCAGACTGCGGTAAAATGCTTCTTTTGCTCATGGCTTAACTCGCCCAATGCAAAGGTTCTGGTAATGTCGGTGGTTCCCTCCAGATAATGTCCGCCGGAATCCACCAAAAGGAATCCCTCCGGTTTTAAAACCGCATTGCTTTCCTCTGATGCACTGTAATGCATCATTGCCGCATTGGCACCGTAAGCACAGATGGTATCAAAGCTTACATCCAGAAAATGCTCCTGCTCCTTTCGCAGCTCCTCCAGATAGTCGGAGGCGGAAATTTCGGTAATCTCTTTTTTTCCGATGTTGGTTTTCAGCCAGTACATAAATTTGGTTACCGCCACGGCATCCTTTAAATGAGCAATTCTGGTGTTCTCCAATTCTGTCTCATTCTTAATGGATTTCAGCAACAGGCTCGGATTCGGTGCATCCACTATCTGAGAATGTTTCTGTACATTCTCGGCAATCCGATAGTTGACCTCTTCCAAACTCATCAGCACCTTATGGTCTTTCAGGTTCTCGGCATAAGCATAGATTTTCTCATAGTCCTCCACCTGAATCTGATTGTCTTTTAAATATTTCTTTACTTTATCCTCCAAAGTCTCCTGATTGATGAAAAGTGTGGTTTTATTTTCTTCCACAGCCACAAAGGATAAAAATACCGGTACATGGTCAATGTCATCTCCTCTGAGATTCAAAAGCCATGCGATATCATACAAGGATGCCAGAATATGCACATCGGCACCCTCCTGTTTCATCTGCTCCCGTACCTGAGAAAGCTTCTCCTCTGTACTCATGCCTGCATATTCCTGCTCCAGAATCCAGACCTTGTGGGCCGGAAGGGATGGACGTTCCGTCCAGATAATGTCTACCAAATCTTCGGTTACATAGAGGCTGCCTTCTTTTTTCTCTGCAATCTCAGCATATTTTTTCCCTGCCTTTGCGTCCATCACACGACCGTCAAATCCGATACAGCCGCCCTTTTCCAACTGTTCTTCCACGTATTCCTCTACCTTCGGTACGCCCTCCTCTCCCATTCTAAACAGCGTAACTCCGCTACCCTCCAGTTGGGCTGCCGCCTGAATAAAATAACGTCCGTCTGTCCACAGTCCGGCTTCCTTCATGGTAATTACCGCCGTACCTGCGGAACCGGTAAACCCGGTCATATATTTTCTTGCTTTAAAATACTCTCCCACATATTCCGATTGATGGAAATCACTGGTAGGAACCACATAAACCGTAATTCCTCTTTTTTTCATCTCGCTGCGTAACGCTTCTAATCTCTTCTGTATCATGCTTCTTCCTCATCTACCATTTCAAAAAATTTTGTATCTATTTCCGGATAAGACCGTTTTAAAGAAATCGGTTTTCCGGATGCATTTAAAAAGCAATGTTCGCTTTTTGCCAGAGTCCGCAATTCTCCGCTCTCCTTATCCGTCATACGATATTGAATCGTCATTTTGACACCGTCATAGTAAGAAATCTTTGTCTCAATAATCACCGTATCATTAAAATGTACCATGCTCTTATACTGGCATTCTACGGACAGCACTGGGCTGATAATTTCCGCTTCTTCCAGTTGCTTGTAGTTATAGCCCATCTGTTCCATCAAGTCCATCCTTGCCTC
>USPJ01000325.1 GCA_900556645.1 uncultured Lachnospiraceae bacterium | reverse complement strand
CCCCTACGGTAATCTTCTTCAACCGAAAATCCACATAAATTTCCGTAAACCGAGCCTTCATCCTGCGGACTTCCTGACTGTCCCGCTCTCCCGGTTCACTCTGTGGATTCTGCTGTATCCGCACCGTATATTCCAGTGTCTGATACGGACTTTCTATGGTAATAACTCCGTAATTTTTTCCGCTATGTAACTTTTTCTCATCTATATAATAATCCACAACCGCAAGATTTCCCACAAAATCATCTGTGGTCATCCGCTCCTTTTGCAACACCAGAAACTCTGTGTCACTTTTCAGCCGGAGTTCCATATAACCCCACTGATTCTTTCGGATTCTAAGACTTTCCTTTCGCTGCTCTTCTATATTTCCAAAATTTTCTTCCTCTGTCTCCAGACTCAGTTCTATCTTTGCCTTTTGCCTGATTCCGATTAAAAATTCTTCCAGATTCTGCATGGTTACCGGTGGTTTAGACAATCCCTCATAGAGTAATCGTTCTTTGACATTACCGCCACGGAGCAGGTTTTTAAACAATGGAGAAATAAAAATCTTATAGGCTTCCTCTCTCTCCTGTGCCGCCAGCATGGCAAAGTCGTGAAGAGTACGGATTCTTCCCATGGAGGAATCTGCATACAACCGCGTAATATGCACCACAAAAGGAAGGTTATATTCATTCTGGTTACAGATAACCGTAAATTCACCCTTTTGAATACCACCTTCTATTAATTCCGCACTCTGAAATTCAAACCGAATCTGTACATCCTGTCCTTCAAACTGTGGGTTCAGACATTCCATCCGCACATTGGAGGAATACACGATTCCCCGCATGGACGCCCCATTGGCACTTTTTATCTGAAAAGAACCACGATAAGGCTGTCCTTCTACCACCTGAATCTCCAGCCGTTCCTCCGAGAAAACAAGCTCCGGTTTTTCCTCATCAAACTTTCCATTTGCCAGATTATATATCCGTCTACGCAAACTGTCACCTGCTTATCTGGTTTATATTGCTTTTTCGCCCAATTTCGCTATAATAGATTATAAACTATTTGATAGGTTCGTGCAAGGAATCTTTCTTGACCCGAACCCTCCAGGAGGTACCATTATGCTACAACATCAAGATCATTTTCACGGCAGTGATTTAGAAAAAATAGAAAAAATTTACGGCATCAGAAAAGAAGAGATCATCAGCTTCAGTGCCAACGTCAATCCGCTTGGGATCTCCCCCCTTTTACGCAGGACTCTGACCGAACATATCGATGCCATTACCGCCTATCCGGACAGAGAATACACGACCCTTCGCAATACTATTTCCCAATATGTAGGCAGCGATATTTCCCATATTATTGTAGGAAACGGTTCCACAGAACTGATTTCCCTCTTTATTCAGATTGAACATCCGAAAAAAGCTATGGTTATCGGACCTACCTATTCAGAATATGAGCGTGAAATTTCTTTAGGAGGCGGCACCACCCTCTACTATCCTTTAAAGGAAAAGGATGATTTCCGTCTGAATGTGGAAGACTTCACTTCCCACCTCAATGAAAATATTGACCTTTTGGTTATCTGCAATCCTAACAATCCTACTTCTTCCGCCATTACCCGGAAGGATATGCGGCGGATTCTGGATGTCTGCAAGCAGTATGGCATTTTCGTTATGGTGGATGAAACCTATGTGGAATTTGCGGAAAATATGGAAGAAATCACAGCAGTTCCCCTGACCCACTACTATAACAATATTATCATTCTCCGGGGAACTTCCAAATTTTTTGCAGCACCGGGACTTCGTCTTGGCTATGCCATTACCGGCAACTGTGATTTGGTAAAATCCATCAACACCCGGCAGAATCCATGGACCATCAACTCCCTTGCAGTAATTGCCGGAGAACTGATGTTTCAGGATACCGAGTATATAGAGCGAACCCGCAAATTGATTTCTTCGGAGCGTGCCCGTCTATACGATGCCTTTCAAAACCATCCGTCCTTTAAGGCATACGAGCCCACTGCCAACTTTATGCTGGTGAAGCTGTTGGGAGAGGAAATGACTGCGGAAGAAATGTTTGACCGTACGATTCGGGAATGTATGATGATTCGTAACTGCTCCACCTTCCCATTTCTGGATAACAAGTATATCCGCTTCTGCTTTATGGAACCGGAAATTAATACGAAGCTGATGGAGTGTTTGATGCGGTAAGCAATTAAAAAGACAGGACTGTCATGGAAATTTTTTTCA
>USPJ01000324.1 GCA_900556645.1 uncultured Lachnospiraceae bacterium | reverse complement strand
ACTTAAATGAAAGGAAAGTCCCCGGACAAATAAATGAGGATCTTTCCCAACTGGAAGGATGGACTTTCGCCAATTGCTCTTATAAACAGGTGGATAATCTAATGTCATTTGTATCATCCGGAGTAAATATGCAAAAGAAAAGGATTTCCTACCAGGCAGGAAACTATCCGTATATTGCTGTAAAGGCACCCAAAATTCCAACATCCGCAAATAAAGACTGGTTACAATTAAGCTATAGCGTTGCCAGTGCTCCGGAATTTTGGAAGTTAGATTCGGATAAGGCTAAAAAGATAGGAAAAGATATCTATGTATTCAAGATTACAGACTATCTGTCAAATAATGGAACGCACTTCACAGAAAGGCCAACAAACATTACTCTTATTCTCAATTTTGGGAATATCGGTAATGAACCGGTAATTGTGGAATGGATTCGCTCATTTGAAAAGCTGGAAGATATTTGAGTAATATATTTCTTTCCTTCGTATATATACTAAAGAAAGAATTAACAAAGAAATTATGAGAAATAAAAGAAAGCATGTACTGACGCTCATTCTGTTTTGTTCCCCCAGACGCATAAGGCGGATCGGTAATCACTGCATCAAAGATCCCCGGCTGAAATGCTTTCACCAGTTTCAGCGTATCTCCATGTAAAATTGTCCAGTTTTTCCCTCCGGTATATTCCTCCGGGTATGTTCCTTCTTTCAATAAGTTCCCTAACTGCAGGGTATTTTCCATAGGCATCATCCTTTCTTATCAGCGCTCCGGCTGTTTTTTACTTTTTGTTTTTTTCTTGCTTTCATTCACTTTATGAATTGAATCACCTCCCCTGAAAACTAACAGCTCCTGTGTCTGATTCTCCACACTCCGGCTTGGCAGAACATTTCCTCTCACCAATACTTTCCCGCATACATTTCCAAAAACCAAGCTATTTCCGAGAATCAAAGGTGCATCTCCTGTTTCCTTTGCCGCAGTAATCTTGGCAAATCCTCGAATGTGTGCCATATTCCAAACCTCTCCAGCTAGAATACGGCAGGATTCCTCTGCAATACTCGTTTGATACATCACTGCAGTTCCCGTAAGAAGGGCATCACCCTTGGCAATCGCTTCTTGGAACAGTCCTGCACTCCTTTCCACTACCGCACGTTCACAGCAGATAGCCTGGTCATAAATCCAGCATGATCCTTCCTGGGAAAGATTTTGCTCATATTCTACAAAGCCACCCAAGGTTCCTTTGGGAACCGCTTCATTTACGTCTACCAATGCTCGGATTCTATGCAGCCATGGAAATTGTGGATGGGCTATGGAAGTGATTTCATATTTCTTCTGCGTTTCGCATTGGACTTCTTTTTGAGAGAACTTTTCTTTTGTATCTACTGAAAAATCAAAAACGACTTCTCCTTCCTCTACGGAATAGGTACGAATACGTGAGGTATCAAAAATTCCCCCTTCGTACTGCCTGCTGAGAAAGTTCTGGATCGCTTCCAGTTCCTGCTGTGTAAGAGGCTCTATTAATGCAAGGCTGGCACAAACATACAAACCATCTTGTTCTTTTTTCACCTGGATATCGAGGTTCTGCACTTTCTCCTTTACAGAATCATCCGCATCATAGTAATCCATCAGATTGAATGGTGCCGACTTTTTTCTGTAATACAATTTTTCCTGCTCCAGTGCCTCTTGGATGGCAGTTTCATAAAGAACAAGATCCTGTCCCTTCAAATCTACAGATTCCCCTTCTTTTGTGGCAAGCCATCCCCACACAGGACTCCATAATTGCAATCTTTTTTCCATAAGACCTCCCTTGTCAGTGTTCTGGCTGTTTATTCTCTTTTCAATCTGTTTCTGCTATTTTTTCTTCCCACATCTCCTTTGATGTGACAAAAGATAACTTCATCGGCATTCTTCCTTCCCACGTTTCTTTGGGGGCTTGGTATCATTCTGAGAAGATGCACTCAGTTCTGTTTCCACATATTCACTGATGATATGAAGTGCCTGATAATAGTTCTCTGATTTCTGGACACGTGCAATCATTTCTTTTGCCTCTTGTCCCTGCCCATTTTCCTGAAGCAGTTTACTTGCCCTGGCCATAACCGCAAACACATTTCCATCCATTCCCAAAAGCTGCATTTTCAGGCGTTTCGGAACATTTACCGGATTTTCTTGTTTCTCCGACTTTTCTTTTGAGACTTCTGATTTTGCCTGTTGAAATTCAAAATCTATGGGGCGCCAAAAGTGTATAC
>USPJ01000323.1 GCA_900556645.1 uncultured Lachnospiraceae bacterium | reverse complement strand
TCCATCGGCACTTAATTCGATGGAGGAGCCCTGTACAAAAGCTCCCGCTGCCATAATGACCTTTGCGTCGTATCCCGGCATATCCCAAGGTTCCGGGGTCACAAAGCTGTCCACCGGAGCCGCCGCCTGAATTCCTTCACAGAAAGCAATCAAACCTTCCGGTTTTCCAAAAGTCACTGCTTGAATGATATCGTGACGAGATTCATTGCCGTTTGGAATGACATCAAATCCCAGCTTCTCGTAAATATTTGCCGCAAAGATGGCTCCTTTTAATGCACCTGCCGTTACCACCGGAGCTTGGAATAAACCCTGATAGAAAGATTGGATGACTCCAAGGGAGGCTCCCACTTCTTTTCCCAGCCCCGGAGAAGTCAGCCGGTAAGCTGCATTTTCAATACATTCCTTTTTTCCTACAATGTATCCGCCGATAGGTGCCAGACCGCCTCCGGCATTTTTAATGAGGGAACCTACAATCATGTCCGCTCCCACTTCCAACGGTTCCCGTTCTTCCACAAATTCTCCGTAGCAGTTATCCACCATGCAGATAACCTCCGGTTTGATTTCTTTGATAAAACGGATTAATTCGCCAATCCTCTCTACGGAAAGGGTTGGACGGGTCTGATAGCCTTTGGAGCGTTGAATAGTTACCAGCTTGGTCTTATCATTGATTGCCGCCCTGATTCCTTCAAAATCAAAGCTGCCATCCGGTAATAAATCTACCTGACGGTAAGTAATTCCGTATTCTGCCAAAGAACCTTTGGAGGGACGGATACCGATGACCTCTTCTAACGTATCATAAGGCTTTCCCACAGGAGAAAGCAGTTCATCCCCCGGGCGAAGGTTAGACATCAGTGCAAGTGCCAGAGCATGGGTACCGCAGGTAATCTGGGGACGCACCTTTTCTAAAGTGTCCCTGCCTACATCGTCATAGCCGTAACCACTAGAGGTCTGGAAGCATTCCGCACTGACTCTGTTTTTTTGCATGGCACGGATAACCTTTAGCTGATTGTATTCGGCTATGGTGTCAATGGCATCAAAGCGTTCCTTTAAAGAGGCTTCTATCTGATGACCAAAGGTATAGACCTTTTCTGAAATCCCCAGTTCTTCATACTGTTTTTTGATGGCATCCTCTGATATAGTTAATTGATTCATAATATTCCTCTTTCCTGTAATACTGATATCATATAGTCCAGTATTTTTTCTTCGTCATAATCAAATTCCGGTTTTTCTATCCACAGAACCTCCCGTTCTCTGCGAAACCAGGTAAGCTGCCGTTTGGCAAAGTGTCTTGTGTCCCTTTTTAAGATATATACCGCTTCTTCCAAAGAGAGATTTCCCTCCAGATAATCTAAGATTTCTTTGTAACCCAATCCCTGCATGGAAACGAAATCTTTGGTATATCCCATATCCTTTAAACGGCGTACCTCATCCAAAAGTCCGGCATCCAGCATCTTATCCACTCTGGCATCAATCCTGTGATAAATTTTTTCCCGTTCATCATCCAGAACAAAATAGGCAAATTCATAAGGACTTTCCTTTTGTCGTTCTGCCTCGTTATGCTCCGATATTTTTTTGCCGGATTTATGGTAAAATTCCAAAGCCCGGATGATTCGTTTTACATTATTGGGATGAATGGCTTTTGCGGAGGCCTCATCCACCTGTTCTAACATATGGTGCAGATATGCATTTCCCCGCTCCTTGGCCAGTGTTTCTAACTGGGTACGGTATGCCGTATCTTCTTTTTCTTCGGTAAAATCAATGTCATAGAGCAAGGCCTGAATATAAAATCCGGTGCCTCCCACCACAATAGGAATCTGGTGATTTGCATAGATTTCATTTAAGGCTTTTTTTGCATATTCTTGAAATTTTACCACATGGAATTCTTCATCCGGCATGAGAATATCAATGAGATAATGGGGAATCCCCTGCATTTCCTCCGGTTTTATCTTAGCAGAACCGATATCCATATGGCGGTAAACCTGCATGGAATCCGCTGAGATCACTGCTCCGTTTACGGCTTTTGCCAATGCGATCGACAAGTCGGTTTTTCCAACGGCGGTAGGACCTGTCAGTATGATCAATGGTTTCTTTTCTGTCTCCATTACACTATCCTCTTAAATTTCTTTTCTAACTCATAACGGCTCATGGATATGATCGTTGGTCTTCCGTGTGGGCATTGATAAGGATTCTCACAGGTCAGCAGTTCCTCGATCAGATGCTCCATCTCTGCTTTTTGCAGA
>USPJ01000322.1 GCA_900556645.1 uncultured Lachnospiraceae bacterium | reverse complement strand
ACAGAGACGGAATTGCGGAAACCACACATCTGGTAACGGAACAGAATGGAAAACAAATGGCAAAGTACATCAGAAATACCACACCATAAACCCACAATGCCGCCGTAGGGTTTGTATATCTGGATGCATCAATAATCTGTTTTCCTACCTTCACTACCTCCACAACTCCAATCAATACCACCAAGGAGGTAGTCTTTATCATTCGGGTCAGAAGGTTTACCGCCGAGGGCAGAAGCCTTCGGATTGTCTGAGGAAGAATTACGCTCCGATACACCTGCCATTTATTCAATCCCAGCGCATAACCGCTTTCATATTGATGCTTGGGAATGGCAATCAATGCACTTCGCACCAAATCTCCCATCTCTGCCGTTCCCCAGAAGGTAAATACGATAATCGCCGCTTTCTCTCCTGACAGATTCATGTTCAAGTGCTTTGCCGCACCGAAATATACCAAAAACAGTAACACCAGCTGTGGCATAATTCTTACGATTTCTAAATAAACCCTACAGACTGCCCGCACTCCTTTATTTTGAAGATTCATAAGCATTCCTAAAAAGAATCCCAGAACGATGGAAAGCATCATTGCTATCACCGCTATCCGCAGGGTAACCCAGAGCCCTTCGCAGAGCCGGAGAAAATTTGTTCCTTTAAACAGCACTTCCAGTCCCGTATTCTGCATAACGAATCCTCCTTTCTATCAAAGTACATAAAACAGATATCGGCAGTAAAATAATCAGGTATGCCATTACCAACATGAAGAGTGCTTCATCTGTCTTATAGTAAATCCCAATTAAGTCCTTTGTGACAAACATCAAATCTGCCAAAGCCACCGCACTGAAAACCGAGGTCTCTTTTATCAGGAAAATCACGTTGGCACAAAAAACCGGAATGGAATTGGATACTGCCTGTGGTAAGATAATTTTCCTAAAGACCTGACTTTTTCTCATTCCCAGACTCAGTCCCGCTTCAATCTGTATCCCGGATACATTGTCCAATCCGCTTCGGAATGCCTCTGCCATATAGCTTCCTCCCAGAAAGGTCAGACCTATGATGGCACAGCTCTCGGAGCTGAACACAATTCCCAGCTTCGGCAAACCAAAGTACAAAAAGAATAGCTGAATCAACAACGGTGTGTTTCTGGATAATTCAATATAACAGACCACCAGTTGTCTGAGAATCGGTATCTTCAAATAGCGAATCATGCTGCATATAAGACCGGTAAGGATGGAAAACAGGATACCCCATACCGCCATGTGCAGGGTGAGTTTCGCCGCCTCCACATATAAAGGAAGCTGTTCCTGCATAAAATTAACGTCCATTGCCAATAACTCCTTCAACTTTTTGAATAATTGCTTTTGCAAGTTTCTTATGCCCTTCCTCATCTAAATGTTCCTGATCTTCTTTACTTGGAACAGCATATGCAGATGCCTGTAGAAATTCTATTTTATATTTTTTTGCAATATCCTCATAAACTTCCGGCAAAGCTTTTGAAGTTTCTACCGATTTTTGTCCGAACTCCGGGTCATATTCTTTTTTCCAAACCTTTTCTCCCAGAGCAATGGGCGAAATCAAAAGCACTTTTGCCTGTGGCTGATATTCCTGAATTTGCAAAATCAGACGCTCTATCCCTTTTCCGATGACTCCCGGCGAAGCATCATATACTGTTTTACAGTCATTGGTTCCCAGCATTAATATTACAAGTTCTAAAGGCTTATGGCTTTCCAGAACCGTTCCCAACAGTGCCGTCCCTCTTCTTCCTTCTCGCAAAGGGTCTTCAAAAACTGTAGTTCTTCCGCACAACCCTTCCTCAATGACCCGATATCCCTTTCCCCGAACCGCAGCATCCAGCCGTCCCGTCCATCGGATTTCCCAATTATAACGATTCTCTGTCCCCGGTATTAAACCATAGGTATTGGAATCTCCAAAACATAATATCTGCTTCATATCAAACATTCTCCTATTTCACAAAAAAAGCAGGTACGTATCTGTACCTGCCTGAAAATCAACTTAATTTCATTCAAGACCAAATACAAGACCGCACGAAAAATACTGCATCTGCTTCATGCACATACAATTCTGACAGCACATCATATTTCTGGTCTCTTTTTGAATTTCTGCGGTTCTCATATTTTCTCCTCCTATTTCCTATTAATTCGATATGATTACTATATATTAATTAATTTTCTTTGTCAACACTTTTTTTCATAAAAAATAACCCCACATAAAAATGCGGAGTTATAAA
>USPJ01000321.1 GCA_900556645.1 uncultured Lachnospiraceae bacterium | reverse complement strand
ACAACATCTGGATTTGGCGAAATAATTCTAACTTGTATTTTTGTCAGAAAATGCTATAATAGGTGCATATTTATACAAGGAGGAAAATTTTCATGAAAAAAATGAGAAAGGCAGCAGCACTGATGCTTGCTATGGGAATGACATTTTCTTTGGCAGCCTGCGGAAGCAAGCCGGCAGAGAACACGGTAAATTCTGTGGATGATATAGAGGGCAAGACCATTGGTGTTCAGCTTGGAACTACCGGAGATATCTATGCATCTGATTATGAAGGAGATGATGCGGGAACAAAAATTGAGCGTTATAACAAGGGAACCGATGCAGTACAGGCATTAAAACAGGGTAAGATTGACTGTGTGATTATCGACTCTGAGCCGGCAAAGGCATTTGTAGATAAAAACGATGACTTACAGATTTTGGATGAGCCGTTTGAGGAAGAGGAGTATGCAATCTGTATCTCCAAAGAAAATCCTGATTTAAAAGCAGAGTTTAACTCCGCACTGGCAGAATTGAAAGCAGACGGAACACTGGAATCAATCGTAAGCAATTACATCGGTGATGACACCAAAGGAAAGACACCTTACAAATCACCGGAAAATGTAGACCGCTCCAAAGGTAAAATGGTTATGGCTACCAATGCATACTTTGAGCCATATGAGTATTATGACGGTGATAAGGTAGTGGGTATTGATGCGGATATTGCACAGGCAATCTGCGATAAACTGGGATATGAACTGGTAATTGAAGATATGGAGTTTGATTCCATTATTGCAGCGGTACAGTCAGGAAAAGCTGATTTTGGTGCAGCGGGTATGACGGTAACAGAAGACCGTCTGAAAAATATTGATTTCACAGATACCTATACCACAGCTAAACAGGTGATTATCACCAGAAAATAATAGGAGCAGAGGAAAGTAACGTGAACGAATTTAAAGAAAGCTTCTATCAGAACTTTATACAGGATGACAGATGGCGGTATCTGGTACTGGGCTTAAAAAATACCTTGATTATTACACTTTTTGCAGTCCTGCTGGGAATTGTCATCGGTTTTCTGGTGGCGATTATCCGTGCAAGTCATGATAAGAACGGCTCCTGCAAGTTTTTAAATGCAGTTTGCCGGGTGTATCTGACGGTTATCCGGGGAACGCCTACCATGGTACAGGTATTGATTACCTACTACATTATTTTTGCATCTGTCAATGTCAGTAAGATTGTGGTGGCGGTAATGGCATTTGGTATCAATTCCGGTGCCTATGTAGCAGAGATTGTCCGTTCCGGTATTATGTCGGTGGATGAGGGACAGTTTGAGGCAGGCAGAAGTCTGGGCTTTAATTATGGTCAGACTATGCGGCTGATTATTCTCCCACAGGCATTCAAAAATGTACTTCCGGCATTGGGAAATGAGATGATTGTATTGTTGAAAGAAACCTCTATCAGCGGTTATATCGGCACACAGGATTTGACCAAAGGAGGAGATATCATCCGAAGTATTACATATGAACCGTATCTGCCGTTGTTGGGCGTGGCGGCAATCTATCTGCTGATTGTCTCACTGATGACTCTTGGCGTAGGCAGACTGGAGAGGAGGTTGAGAACCAATGAACGGTAATATATCAGAACCTCTGATTCAGGTACAGAACTTAACCAAGGCATTTGGGGATCACGTGGTGTTAAACGGAATTTCCACGGAGATTCATCAGGGAGAGGTTGTGGCAATCATCGGACCGTCGGGATGTGGAAAGTCCACTTTCCTGCGTTCTTTGAATCTTTTAGAACAGCCTACTTCGGGACGGATTTTATTTGAGGGAACGGATATTACAGATAAATCCGTAGACATTAACAAGATGCGTGAAAAAATCGGAATGGTTTTTCAGCAGTTTAATCTGTTTCCTAATTATACCATAAAGGAAAATATTACCTTGGCACCCACAAAGCTGGGACTGATGAAGCAGTCGGAAGCGGATGCACGTGCCATGGAATTGCTGGAGAGAGTAGGACTTCCGGAAAGAGCGGATTCTTATCCATCTCAGTTGTCCGGTGGTCAGAAACAGAGAATTGCCATTGCCCGTTCGCTGGCAATGAACCCGGATGTCATGCTCTTTGACGAGCCGACCTCCGCATTGGACCCGGAAATGGTGGGAGAAGTGCTGGAGCTGATGAGAGAATTGGCACGGGACGGAATGACTATGGTGGTGGTAACCCATGAGATGGGATTTGCCAGAGAGGTAGCAAATCGGGTAATGTTTATT
>USPJ01000320.1 GCA_900556645.1 uncultured Lachnospiraceae bacterium | reverse complement strand
AAAAAGGTTCCTCCGGTTATCGAGGTCCCAAAGCAGCCAGTGAAAAAGAAGTACAGGCACTTGTAAAATGGGTAAATCGTATTGAGAGAAGAGGGAAAATCGCAGGCGTTGTCAGCTATCATTCTACAGGTTCTATTCTTTATGGAAGATGTGCCAGCCGCGCAACTAAAAAAGTAAGAAATATAACAACAAGAATGTACAAATTAGCAAAAAGTCTTACAAGATATCATCTTATGCCAACTGAATCCATTTCTGTAGCAAGAGGATGCTCTCGAGAATACTTCCTCTATAAAAGAAATATTCCATGTATTACCATTGAAGTTGGAGTGGGAGCAGCACCGTTAAGTGGAAGAGAATTTAACTCTATCTGGAATAAAAATAAAAACGTAGTAATCAGAGAAGCTCAGTTATTTGATTAAAAATCCTGATTTGTGAGGCTGCGGAGCAGACGAACTCCTGAAGATAAATAAAGCATATTTGTGACTTTAGTCGCGGCGGTTTGAATATTCGCTTATACACGCTCGTATCCAAACCTTGCTCCGAGGCCACAAATATGCTTTATTTATCTTCAGGAGTTCTGCTCGTTGGCAGCTCAGAAAATCAGTTAGAGGGATTTGGGGAAGAGGACAGGAGATGTAGAAGTTCCGGGAAATGAAATTCTATAGGATTGACACTTGAACCAGTGCCATAATCGTATAGTTATTTATGGTCACTACTTTTTTCTATTAACTAGAGCGTGTTTATGAATTTATTTTTTGAAAAAACAAATTCATTTGTGGTAAAAATGCTAAAGAAAGCAAAAAAGTTATAAGGCGAATGGATAAAGCCCGGAAATCTTTCCAAGATAGTTATAATAGCAAATAATTTAAAATGATAAGATAAGTGTCAGTCCTCCAGTATTTCAATTCCTCAAAAGGTCACAACTGTCTGAAGCCTCCCTCAAATCTTTCTCAAAATAAATCCTGAATTTGCATGGGCAGCCAACAAACAGCTTCCAAAGAGAGCCGATACCCTATATTTGTGGCCTCGGAGCAAAGGTTGGATGCAAGCGGTTAAGCGAACATTCAACCTGCAGCGACTAAAGTCACAAATATAGGGTATCGGCTCTCTTTGGAAGCGTCTCCTTTGCTGCGCAACTCAGGATTTTTCTTTCGAAAGAGCAATGGTAATTCCCTTATATTTTGCCTTATCCCGAAGAATTTCTCCCTTGCCAGATGCCAGATAAGAGCAGGCTGTAGAAACAGATAACACCCCCGTCTGGCTGGCAACAAATTCAGAAGTTGCGATGCCGAGTTGGCTGATATCCAATTTTTCAATTTTTTCGGTAGGTATGATTTTCAGTGGCACGTTTAAATTTACGGCGGTTCCAATGATTCCAGGTTCATCAGATTTCAGAGGAATTGTCGCGATACATTTTAGAGAAAGAGGGTGAATTCCCTCTTCTTTTAATGTCTGTAAAAGTGCTTCCTCAATCGGTTTTTGTTCCATGTTTCTCTTGCAGCCAATGCCGGCACAGATAGTGCGTGGGCGAAGATAGAGAACTGGAGCTGCCTGTGGAACAGTGGAGTTGGAAACAAAAAGCCTCTCATCGATTACTACAGCTGGAATATTGGATTCAATAGTATAGGTTTTGAAAAACTCGGAGAGAGGTAAAATAGCAATCATTCCCCGTTTCTGCTCTTTGGCTAATTCCGGATAAAGTTCCGCAGCATTTTTATCGGTAAAGACGTTTACTTTTTTCCCGGAAAGTAACGCACCGCTGATATGTTTTAACTGTCCGATGTTCTCAATTGCCATATCATATTTTTTTGCGAAAGTGTCAAAAGAAAGTTCGCCTGCTACATCGGTTGCGGTAGTGATGACAGCTTCGCCACCGGAAATGACTGCCATTTCACGAGCGAGGTCGTTTGCTCCGCCAAGATGTCCGGAAAGGAGACTGATGGCATATTTTCCTTTCTGATCTAAAACAACAACCGCTGGGTCACTCGTCTTGTGTACGATTAGCGGAGCGAGAATACGCACAACGATTCCTGTTGCCATGATGCAGACAAGCGAATCGTATCTGCCAAAGCCTGCTCGCAGATTTTCTTTAAAATTTTCTTTATTATAAATATCACCGGGATGAGCGGTAGCAAGTTTGTGGGCGAGTTTCCTGCCTTCATCGGTGAGGTAAAAGTAAGCGGTGTTCATAGGTAAATCCTTTCGTAAGGAATGGGTTATAAAAAAGCATTCCCACAAATTGTGACGCACATCTTGCAGAAAGCCTTTTTCAAACA
>USPJ01000319.1 GCA_900556645.1 uncultured Lachnospiraceae bacterium | reverse complement strand
CGCGCTGGGCCAAGGTTTTTAACCTGAAACAGATGGCGCAGACTGTAAATTTTCTTACCGAACATCAGCTGCTGGACTATGCGGAACTGGCAGAAAAAGCGGCGGCAGCCACCGCCCACCACAACGAACTGTCGGCGCAGATCAAGGCAGCGGAAAAGCGCATGGCGGAGATTGCCGTACTGCGTACCCATATCACCAACTACGCCAAGACCCGCGAGACCTATGTGGCCTACCGGAAAGCTGGTTACTCCAAGAAATTCCGCGAGGAACATGAAGAAGAAATCCTGCTCCATCAGGCAGCCAAAAATGCCTTTGACGAGATGGGCGTGAAGAAGCTGCCCAAGGTTAAAGACCTGCAAGCCGAGTATGCCAAGCTGCTGGAAGAAAAGAAGAAAACCTATGCCGAGTACCGGCGTTCCCGTGAGGAAATGCGGGAACTTCTGACCGCCAAGGCCAATGTGGACCGGCTGCTGAAAATGGACGAGGAACAGAAAAAGGAACAGGAAAAAGACCACGGCCAGCGGTGAGCCGGTCATGGTCCAAAGCGTTCGCAGAACGCGCAGCCGCAGAATGAAATTCTGTGTCCAAAGGGGTTTGGGGGCGCTGCCCTCAACAAGCAAAGCGGAGGGGAAAATCACGGCAGGATTTTGCCCTCTGCGGGCCGAGTGTATTAACACCGGCATTGCTTGCCTCTTTTATCACCCCCTGTATCAGGAATTCTTGATAACCGCTTTTATCTGTACCTGTTAGGATTAGCCGATGAGCACATTGCGAGTGTCGGAATAAAGAACTATTTTTCAAAGGTTGATTTATGCTTGATTTTACAGATAGTCCGACAAAAATATTTGACATCATCTTTTGTCCATTCTATACTTAAATATAGTTAGATGTAGCAAACCGACAGGAGGTGTGAGAAATGCACTCTTATGAAAAACAAGCACTCTCTGGTGCGATTGAGATATTATCACAGTCGGAATTGCCAGATAGATTTGAGGGCATGAAGCTATATGGTTTCTCAGAAGAAGCTAAAGATGAATTGCGCCAGGACTGCAAAATTTTCCGACTATCAAATGAAACAGGACACGGAAAGATTACCGTCTATCAGGTTTTTCCAGGTATTGAGCTTTACTATAACGATATGCACATGGGGTATTGCAACCAAAACCAAGCTACCGCAAAAAATATGATAGAGATTAACCACTGTCTGATTGGACGTTTTGAGTGTAGCTTTGGTGAAAACAGTTGTTGCTACATGGCTGAAGGTGATTTATCCATCAGTTCTGGGATGAAGAAAAAATCAAATTCGTGTTTCCCTCTGAACCATTATCATGGTATTTCCATTATCATCAATCTGGATGAGCTACTGCCAGAGGTGCGGCGGATTATGGAACTGCTGAATATTGATTTGAAGTATATTCAAACATATATCTGTGAGGGCAACCGTTGCTGTATCATGCGAGCCAATCCGTCGATTGAGCATATTTTTTCAGAACTTTACCATGTCCGAGAAAAACGAAAACCGGGATATATGAAAATTAAAACGCTTGAATTGTTGTTATTTTTAAGCGATCTCGATACAGTAAAAGAGGTAGTACAGACTGACTACTATAATCAAAATCAAGTCAAGCTGATAAAGGAAATTGCCGCCTTTATCACAAAAGATTTATCCGCACATTACACGATCGAACAGCTATCCGAAAGATTTGAAATCTCTACGACTACCTTGAAGAAATGTTTTCGTGGGGTCTATGGAACTTCCGTATATGCTTATCTTCGTACCTATCGTTTACAAATGGCACAGAAATGGTTGATAGAAACAAATCTGCAAGTCACAGAGATTGCAAACAGTATCGGATATGAAAATCCAAATAAGTTTACCTCTGCGTTCCGTGAAGTATACGGAGTATCACCTACGGAATTTAGAAAGAATGTCCTTTTGGATAGGTAATAGTCTGCTCGGAGTGGCAAGAAAAATGAATTTGATTTAGAATATATTCTGTCAGAAAAAGCAGGAATAAGCTCACCTGACTTATTTTTTGACCTATCGGTTAGAGTAAGCTAACCGTATTGAGATAAAGGAGGATTCTAAAACAATGCAAAACGAAAAAACGCAATCTGCAAAATTGTCTGTCAAAGATGCAGCGACTATGGGTATATTCTGTGCTATCATGTTTGCTGTGTTTATGGCATACTCCATGCTTACAGGAGCTTCTCTGTTTTACTCTATGATTTTTAACGCTGCCGGAGCTGGTTTGATTCTTGCCCCATTCTATGTTTACATGAGTA
>USPJ01000318.1 GCA_900556645.1 uncultured Lachnospiraceae bacterium | reverse complement strand
CAAGCGTAGAAGATCTGAAAGATCTGTTCAGAAAATTAATGTAAGATATGAATAAAAAACAGGGTCAGAGAAGAACGGTTCTCTGACCCTGTTTTACATTTATCAGGTATTCGGAAGAAGCTGCCGAAGCTTCCTCCTATGAAACCGGAAACTCGGGCAAAATGGGAGAAGGTTATTGCCTTTATGAACCGCTTTTCCATTCTGTTCCACGCATTGTTGTCATGCTTCTTGGTTTTTATTATAGAGGTTATTTCCCGTCGGAGCCTATCCTCCGCCATAACCTTTATCGGAGGGCATACCCTTGCTTACTTATATAACTCTTTGATTATTTTCGTATCACTTTCTCTGGTATATTTTTTCCGCAGACGTGCACTTGCCCGCGTTATTATCGGCGGTCTGTGGCTCTTTTTAGGTATTATTAATGGTTGCATTCTGGCACAGCGTGTCACTCCTTTCGGATATACCGATTTGAAGATGGTAACCGATTTGCTCACGATGCAGAACACCAATTATTTTACTGCCGCTCAGGCATTGCTTGCGGTTATCGGTGTTCTTGCCTTTATTGGCTTTTGTGTATGGCTGTGGGCTAAGGGCCCGAAATTCCAAGGTAAAACCAACAAGCTTCTGACTTTTGTTTTCGTGGCTTCCTGTTTTATCTGGGTACCGATTACCACAGAGGCAGCACAGAATCAGGATATTATCGCTTCCTATTTTGCCAACATTGCACAGGGCTATGAGAACTATGGTTTTGTGTACGGTTTTTCCTCTTCGGTGGTAGACCGGGGCATGAGCAAACCGGAGGATTATTCCAAAGAGACCATTGAAAACATTGAGGCTTCCGTGCAGACCGAACCGACTTCCGCTTCTCAGGAAGATATGCCGAATGTGGTTGTAGTTCTTCTGGAGTCTTTTATTGACCCAAGCGAGGTGAATTTCTTGGAATGTTCCGAGGACCCGATTCCAAATTTTCATAATTTAGAAAGCAACTATTCTTCCGGTTACATGACCGTTCCGGTTGTAGGTGCCGGTACGGCAAATACGGAATTTGAAGTTTTGACCGGTATGAGTCTCCAGTATTTCGGTACAGGAGAATATCCATATAAGACGATTTTAAAACAGACAGACTGTGAGAGTATTGCCTCCGACCTTTCCAAGCTGGGATACGGCACACATGTAGTGCACAACAACGGCGGTAATTTCTATAGTCGTGCCAATGCTTTTTCCATGATGGGATTCGATACTTTTACCAGTAAAGAATTAATGAATATTACAGAGTACACCCCTCTGGGTTCCTGGCCGACAGATGATATTCTCATTGATGAAACCATCAAAGCCATGGACGCAACACCGGATCAGCAGGATTTGGTCTACACCATCACGGTTCAGGGACACGGTGACTACCCGACAGAAAAAGTCATCGAAAATCCTGAAATTACCGTTTCCGGTGCCGAAGACGAAGCAACTAATAACCAGTGGGAATACTACATCAATGAAATTCACGAAGTAGATAAATTTATCGGCAATCTGACCCAGGCACTTGCCGAAAGAGATGAGGACACCATCCTTGTTTTATGGGGTGACCATCTTCCGACTCTGGGGCTTTCCGAGGAAGATATGGCTACCGGTGATATTTTCAAAACAAAGTATGTAACTTGGAATAACTTTGGTATGGCAAAAGAGGATGCCGACTTAACTTCCTATCAGTTACTGGCTCATTTAACCGGACAATTGGGTATCCACGAAGGAACCATTTTCCGTTTCCACCAGAGCCAATCCGCTTCCGAAACCTATCTGAGGAATTTGGAAAACCTGCAATATGATTTGCTTTACGGTAACCGCTATGCTTACCATGGTGAAGAACCGTATCCGGCTTCTGACCTAGTGATGGGAATTGACGAAGTTACGATTAAACGAACTTGGATGTCCACAGACGGAAAGCTGATGGTCTACGGCGAGCATTTTACTCCATGGAGTAAGGTCTTTATAAACGGCGACAAGGTGTCCACCACCTACGTCAGCGGAAATTATCTTAAGATTAATGCTGATAAACTGGAGGAAGGAGATATTCTGGTGGTAAACCAGATGGGCTCCAGCAACACAATTTTCCGAAGCTCCAATGAATATACCTATCTTCCGGCAGTTACATCTTTTACGGATGACGCACAGCAGCTTCCAACTGAAACGAATATTGAGAATCAGGACGAAGTGATTGACAATATGAACAACAACGAGGTCATTGAGGAGATACAGGAGGGCACAGAAGAACCGGTAAAACAAATTCCTCCTGCCACAGCGAAAGAATAATACAACTATCCATA
>USPJ01000317.1 GCA_900556645.1 uncultured Lachnospiraceae bacterium | reverse complement strand
CAATGCAATCAGCAGCAGATTATTCCGATTCTCCAAAATGTTCTTCATAGTAGCCGCTCCTTTCCTCCACATAGACACTCTGTAATTTTTCCAGCCGTTCTATCTCTAATGTCTCGTTTTTTTCCTGCTGAAACCCCTCCAGTTTTTCTACCAGTTGAAAAAAGTATTTTTCGCTGCTCAATTTGTTTAACATAGGCAGAAACAACACCACCAACAATATCATTTTCACAGCAAACCGTATGTATTTCTGGTAAGCATCTTTGGGTACCAGATATAAAATCATCGTAAGAAAGAAATATAGGATTAAAAAGGTTTTAATCCATGTCATAATTGTCTGCATAAGCTCTCCTATGCCATGAAGGAGGAAGTGGCACTAATCATGGCGATGGTAATAAAAATCATAAAAACCGTTGTGGTAATCATCCGCATCAGCATTCCTCCTCCCGTTGCCATTCCTGCCATGGCTTTGGCAATCCTCTTATCTGCAATGGGTTCCAGAAAAGCCGCCATACATTTGTATAGAAACGTGATTACCAATACTTTGATAAAGGGAACCAGAGTCAAAAACAGCAGTAGAAAAATCGCTGCCACTCCAACACTGTTTTTGATGACCATTCCTGAACCAATCAGTATATCCCCAATTGCCGATGCTGCTCCTCCGATTCCCGGAATCAACCCCAAAGACTTAGTCAGGGTGGTACGGCTGGCATAATCCACTGCCGGTGCAATCATACTCTGAACCACGTTCAATCCCACCACCAGCGTCAGTATGATTTTGGCTCCCCAGCCGAACAAATCATGAATCAGATCCGCTGTCTTAGAAAAGACTTCCTCCTTTAGGGTGTAGTTTGCCAATTGAAAAAGCACATACACCGAAATCAATGGCAGTAAAAAATAGGTCATAATCATTTCAATCCCATACAGGATAAAAAAGGTCAGTTCATAAAAAGACATGGCACTCATGGCACTTCCCGCAAAAACCATAACCCCTAAATATGCCGGCAGCAACATCCGCATAAAGCCCGTTACCGCATCCAGCATGTCCCTCACAATCTGTGCCGTTACCGAAAAAGACTTTAACAAAAGCAACATCATAATCAGATAGGTCAGCATATAGCACAGCTCAGAAATATAGGAATTATCCGTCAGTTCCAAAAAATTCTGCAACACACAGAACAGCAGCACCAACACCAGAATATGAATCATATTTTGTCTGTTTGTGCGGATTTCTCCTATGAGGCTTTGCAAAACATAGTCCCCGATTTCCCACAGACTTCCCATGACTCCGTTTTCCGCTATGAGACCTGTAAGCCGGGAAAAGGTGATACCGGTTTCCTGCTTTGCCAGTCCCTCCAAATCCCCGAAAACATCTTCATCCTCCAGATACCGGAGCATTTCCTCCCGTTCCGTATCAAAATCCACATCCTCCGCCGCATCTACCTTCATGGGGACACAGCAAAAAATCAATAGACATATCTCCAACAGTGCCATTCCTTTTTTCATAAAAATTCTCCTATGGTCTCCAGCAATGCCATCATAATGGGCATACTCACAAAAAGTATGGATACTTTTCCAAACATTTCAATCTGAGTTCCCACTGCCCCATACCCGGCATCCTTACAGATTTCCGAAGCGAACTGTGCCACATAAGTAATTCCTATCATCTTCATCAGCATTTTCAGATAGCTTCCGTTTAGATGCAGAACCGTTTCCAGTTGTTCTACATAATCCACCACAAGTTCCAGTTTCGTTACCAGATACACAAAAATACAGATACAGGTTCCCACGCTGACCAGCATACTGTACTCCGATTTGTAATTTTTCAACGGAACCGCCAAAAATACCCCTACCACACCGATAATGGCAATTTTTAAAATATCCATGCTCTCACCTATAATGCAAATAAATTTTTCATGGTCGCAAACAGCTCATAAATATAGGGAACAATCCAGAACAATACCAGCAACAGTCCTGCCAGACTGGTCAAAAAAGCCTGTTCTTCCCTGCCGCTGTGTTTCAGCACCTGATTTAAGATGGTCACAATAATTCCAATAGCTGCAATTTTAAAAATCAGATTTACACTCATACTTTCTCCTTCACAGTAAAATGATAATCAGCACCAGACCTCCCATGAGACAAATGCTCTGATATACTTTTTGCTTTCCTGCCCGTTCTTCCCACATCTTCCGTATTCTCTCATCAATTCTGTTTTTGTAAAGTTCTATAGATGCAATCTGACTTTTCCCGTCTGTGGGTTCTAAAAGTCTTCCCATGTCCATCAAAATTTCAAACTCCTCCCGGTTCAGTACATACTCTTTCC
>USPJ01000316.1 GCA_900556645.1 uncultured Lachnospiraceae bacterium | reverse complement strand
TGGAAAGAACTTCGATAACACCATCACCGATCTCGATAACAGATACATCGAATGTACCACCACCTAAGTCGTAAACCATGATTTTCTGTTCTTTTTCGTTGTCAAGTCCATATGCAAGAGCTGCTGCTGTAGGCTCGTTGATGATACGTTTTACATCCAGACCTGCAATCTTACCGGCATCTTTGGTTGCCTGACGCTGTGCGTCATTGAAGTAAGCCGGAACTGTAATAACCGCTTCTGAAACTTTTTCTCCCAGATATCCTTCTGCATCTGCTTTTAATTTCTGAAGAATCATTGCGGAAATCTCCTGTGGAGAGTATTTCTTGTCATCAATCTGTTTTTTGTAATCTGTACCCATCTCTCTTTTGATGGATGAAATGGTTTTCTCTGCGTTTGTAACCGCCTGACGTTTTGCAGGCTCACCTACTAATCTCTCACCTGTCTTTGTAAAAGCTACAACAGACGGTGTGGTTCTTGCTCCTTCTGTATTTGCGATAACAACCGGTTTTCCACCTTCCATAACTGCTACGCAACTATTTGTTGTACCTAAGTCAATACCTATAATCTTACCCATGATTCATTCCTCCTAAAATATATGAATTGTTTTTTGTTTGCGTTTTTATTCCTGAACTACTGCTACCATACTGTGGCGTACCACACTATCTCGGTATGTGTAACCCTTTTGTAATTCCTGTGCAATGGTTCCCGGCTCTAACTCGTCGTTCTCTACTTGCATTACAGCATTGTGATACTCCGGATCAAATTCCTTTCCCACTGCTTCAATGACTGCCACACCTGCCTGCTCCAGTTCATTCAGAAGCTGCTTGTATATCATATTCATTCCATCTGCAAAAGCACTTCCCTGCTCTTCCTCCGGAATGGATGCTAAGCCTCTCTCAAAATTATCTACCACCGGAAGAATCTTCTCGATGATACTTTTGGCTCCCACTTCAAACATCTGGTTTTTTTCTTTTTCCGTACGTTTACGGAAATTATCAAATTCCGCCATCTGTCGTTTTACCTGATCTTGAAGTTCCTCAATCTGCTCATCTTTTTTATCCTTTTTCTTTTTGGATTTAGACTTCTTCTCTTCCTTTGGCTGTTCCTCTGAAGTTTCTTTTTCTTCAACCTCTTCTTTGGTTTCTTCCTGCTCCGTTTCCTTGGCAGATGCTTCCTCCTCTAAATCTTCTAAAATTTCTTCCAGGATTTCTTCATCTTTTTTGTTCTCTGCCATGTCTTTCCACCTTTCTCTATCTTATCCCTTCGGCTTGTGGAAAATATCATCCAACTGTGCCTTTAAGGTTTTTAAATTGTCCATAACGTTTTCATAATCCATACGTTTTGGACCTATAATTCCAACGGTTCCCTTTACTCCTTCCCCTAACTCGTAGGTTGCGGTTACTACGCTGCAATCTTTCATGGTCTGGATTGGGGTTTCACTTCCTATATAAACCTGAATGCCTGTATTTTCATCAGAATTAAATTGCTCATTCACGAGATTCGCAAGCTCCTGTTTTTCTTCAAAAGCTGCAATCAATTCACTGGCACTCTTGGAATCGCTCAACTCTGGATATTTAAAAATATTGGTTGCTCCACTGGTATAAATCTGTAAATCTTCATCCTCTCCGATGGCTTCTGCAACGGCATCCAGCACATCGCTGACAATTCCGCTGTCGATTCCTGCCTGTTCCTTCAGCAGAGAAATCATTCCCAGATTAATCTGGTCAATGGACAACCCGTTCAGATTTGTATTCAGCAGAATATTAAGTTTCAACAACCGCTCGTTATCCAATGGCTCGCTGACGGAAATAATCTTGTTTTTTACAATATTTCCTTCTCTTACAATGACTGCCAGAATCTGGTCCTCGTCCACATGCGAAAGCTGAATAAATTTTACCTTGCTCTGCTGATATCGCGGTGTGGTAATCATTGCTGCGTAGTTGGTATTGGCAGCCAACATCTTTGCCACCTGTTTCAATACCTGCTCTACCTTTTCCGTGTGTTCAATCATAAATTCTTTCATCTGAGTGACTTCCTGATCTTTTTCCTCAATCAGATGGTCCACATAGAAACGGTATCCTTTGTCGGAAGGAATCCTTCCCGCCGAGGTATGCGGCTGTAAGATGTAACCCAACTCTTCCAAATCCGCCATCTCATTTCGGATGGTTGCAGAACTCAGATTTAAATCTGTATATTTGGATATGGTTCTGGATCCTACCGGCTCTCCGGTTTCTAAATAATTACGGATAATCGCTTTTAAGATTTTGGTTTTTCTCTCGTCAAGCTCTGGCATATTACTGCTCCTTATCTGAATCGCATTTGTTAGCACTCAT
>USPJ01000315.1 GCA_900556645.1 uncultured Lachnospiraceae bacterium | reverse complement strand
GCATTCCATATTCTTTATAATTAAATATAAATAATAGTTACTCCCGCAAAATTTACATCTCCCAACAATGTCAGCGTTGGCATTCCGCTGGAACTTCCCTTACCTTTTTCGTCCATTCCACCAAAGCTTTTGTTCATCTGGTCTATTACTGTCCATGTCTTCGGCACATACAACTCCACACCGGAAAAGGAAATATCCATCTGTACTGTTGCGTTTCCCTTCTGAATTACTGCATTGTCAAAATAAATCTTCATGCCTCCGAAGGAGCTTTCCAACTGTGCAAATTCAAAGTTATCGGAGTTGATATATTTGGTACTGCTGCCAAAACTGTTCTTAAAAAACACCCGGCTTCCATCCTCTTCGTTTATAATCCTTTCAAATTCTTCCCAGCTCTTTTTTTCTCCCTCATAATAGTACCCGCGTTTTTTTCTGCCCTTAAACAGCATGGACAGTCCAATACTTCCCAAAAGAGCTGCTCCTAACACCGGCCACGGAGTAATGGCTTCGATTCCCAACTCTGTATCATAGAGAATACAAATAAATGCTGCCGGAAACAGGATTCCACCAAATTCCAGCTTAATCAAACTTTTAATCAATATGGATGCCAGAAATACCGTGATAATCAATTTGAAAATCCCTATATCCGGCAAAAATCCCAGTTTACTTACGATAAGAAAGACGGCTGCTGCCACAAAAAACACTCCCCAAAAAATCTTTTCTTTTTTCATGCCTGATTCCTCTTTTCTTCTAATTTTGTCTTTAACGCTTTGTAATAATGTCTAGATACATAGACCTGCTTATGGGTTCCCTGAAATTCTACGATACTGGATGCTGCCAGATTTCGGTTAATGGAAAAGACTCGGTTAGTATTTAGAATCGTGGATTTTGAAACCCACATAAAATGCCCCAGCAAAATCTCCTCCAGCTCATAAAGACGATATTTGGTAAAAAACACATCTTCTACGGTATGAGCACAGATTCCCTTTTCCTCGGTTTCAAAAAACAGAATCGATTCTAAAGGTAAATAATACTCCGTATCTTCCCTGTAAAATACAAAGTTTCTCTTTTCCGTAATCATATCCGAAACAGCTCTTTGCACATCCTGCACTTCCTTGGTAAGGCCGCTGCATCGGATAATGACTTCATCCTCTGTTAAATTGTCATCCAGTTCAATTCGTATCTTCATATGTCTATTCTCAAGAATCAGTATGCAAAAAAATGCTCTTTCTGTAAATAGCTTTTTCCCAAGTGGTAGTTTTTCATCGGTAAGTGGTCAAAAAACGCCCATAATCAACATGCCGTCACTATCCGGCATATTCATTATGGGCATTGGAAAATCTATTTACCGTCATCCAATTTCAGTACGCTCATAAATGCCTCCTGCGGAATCTCTACACTTCCCACCTGGCGCATTCGTTTCTTTCCTTCCTTCTGCTTCTCCAACAGTTTCTTCTTACGGGTAATATCACCACCGTAACATTTCGCCAAAACATCCTTTCGCATTGCCTTGACGGTTTCTCTGGCAATAATCTTACTTCCCACTGCTGCTTGTATCGGGATTTCAAAAAGATGTCTCGGAATCTCCTCTTTGAGTTTTTCACACATCTTTCTGCCCCGCTCATAGGCACTTCCGGAAAATACAATAAAGGATAGTGCATCTACCTCTTCTCTGTTAATCAGAATATCCAGTTTCACCAGCTCAGACTGTACATAACCCTTCATTTCATAATCAAAGGATGCATACCCTCTGGAACGGGATTTCAAAGCATCAAAGAAATCATAGATAATCTCATTCAGTGGTAAATCATATTTTAATAACGCACGGGTTTCCTCCATATACTCCATACTGATATAGGTTCCACGCCGCTCCTGACACAAATCCATGATGGCCCCAATATACTCGCTGGTCACCATAATCTCCGCACTGACAATGGGTTCCTCCATATAGTCAATCTCCGACGGGTCCGGCAGATTGGATGGGTTGGTCAGTTCAATCATTTCTCCGTTAGTCTTATATACCCGGTAAATAACACTTGGTGCCGTAGTTACCAAATCCAGATTATATTCTCTCTCTAAACGCTCCTGAATAATTTCTAAATGCAACAAACCTAAGAAACCGCATCGGAATCCAAAACCAAGGGCGATGGAAGTCTCCGGCTCAAACTGCAATGCCGCATCATTTAGCTGTAATTTTTCCAAGGCGTCCCTTAAATCTGGGTACTTGGCTCCGTCTGCTGGATAAAGTCCACAGTAAACCATAGGATTGACCTTCTTATATCCCGGCAGAGGCTCTTCGCATGGATTCGCCGCATCTGTAACCGTATCTCCCACCCGGGTATCTGCTACATTTTTTAGACTGGCGGT
>USPJ01000314.1 GCA_900556645.1 uncultured Lachnospiraceae bacterium | reverse complement strand
CAATCCGCTGTGCTTCTTCATAATTTTGCTGTGCATATTGTTTTTTTGCCCTGGAATATAAGGCAGAAAAAGTATTTAACTGCCGATAACAAAAGAACCCCAGTAGTGTCGCCGCACACAGAAGCAGACATAGAAGCTGTTTTCTGCTGAATTTCAGCTTTCTTCTTTTTGGATGCTTGAAATATTTTATAATTTTTGTTTTCTGTTTTTTTTCGGATGGGCGGTTCTGCTGCTCCTTTTTCATCAGAGTTTCCACTGTGCTGAATTCTCTTACCCAGGGTATCTCCGCAAGGCAGTAGGGGCAGTACAGAGAGCCTTTTTCCACCTCTTTATGACATTTAGGACATTTCATAGACAGTCCTCACTTACTGATTTTCCAGATAATTCTGAAACTCCTCCATAGACATAAGAACTTTTCTCGGTTTTGTTCCCTCTTCCGGTCCCACTACACCTGCGTCGCAGAGCTGATCCATGATTCTTGCCGCTCTGTTGAAACCAATCTTAAACATTCTCTGCAGCATACCAATAGAAGCTTTCTCTTTCTCTATGATAAACTTACCTGCTTCTTCAAAATGGATGTCCCTTTCATCTCCGGACATACCTGTTGTTACAGGAGAATTTACCTGCTGCTCGATCTGTTGGTTATACTGGACACCCGGATTTTTATCTGCAAGAAATTCAACCACAGCACTTACCTCATCATCAGATACAAATGCACCCTGAAGTCTTGCAGGCTTCTGATATCCCTGAGGATAAAAGAGCATATCACCTTTTCCAAGAAGCTTCTCGGCTCCGTTCATATCCAGAATTGTCCTGGAATCCACACCGGAAGATACAGAGAAAGCAATTCTGGAAGGCATATTCGCCTTGATCAGACCGGTAATGACATTGACCGACGGACGCTGTGTCGCAATGATCAAATGAATGCCGCACGCTCTTGCGAGCTGTGCCAGACGGCAGATGGATTCCTCGACTTCGCCCGGCGATACCATCATAAGATCCGCCAGCTCGTCCACGATAATCACAATCTGCGGCAACTTTTCCGGCTTCGGATCGCCCTCGATCGTCGGCAGGGATTCGATCTTCGCATTGTAGCCCTTTAAGTCTCTCACCGAGGCATTGGCGAACTTCTGATAACGGTCTGTCATCTCATCCACCGCCCAGTGCAGTGCACCCGCCGCTTTTTTCGGATCGGTGACCACCGGTATCATCAGGTGCGGGATGCCGTTATAGACACTCAGTTCCACAACCTTCGGATCAATCATAATCAGCTTCACATCCTCAGGAGAAGCCTTATACAAAATACTCATTATAATAGTATTGATACATACAGATTTACCGGAACCTGTGGCTCCCGCAATCAAAAGATGAGGCATCTTGGCAATATCTGCAACAATGACCTTTCCCGCAATGTCTTTTCCTGCCGCAAAGGCAATGTTGGAGGTATGCATTTTAAATTCTTGCGACTCTATCAAATCCCGGAAGGCTACCGTAACGTTTTCTTTGTTCGGTACTTCGATTCCGATTGCCGCCTTTCCCGGTATAGGTGCCTCAATACGGATATCTGCCGCCGCCAGATTCAGCTTGATATCGTCGGCAAGATTGACAATTTTGCTGACCTTTACTCCCATCTCCGGCTGTAATTCATATCGGGTAACGCTGGGACCGCAGCTTACGTTGGTAATGGTTACATTGACACCGAAGTTTTTTAAAGTCTGCTGTAACTTATTGGCGGTCTCCTGCAAATGACTTTTGCTGTCCCCCATGGTTTTAGAGCTGCCTTTTTTCAAAAGGCTGATTGGAGGAAACACATAGTTTTGTCTGGTATTTTCTGTACTCTTAATCTCATTGGCCACTCCGCTTACTTCCTGTTCTATCTCCGACTGGGACTGGCGGGGTGTTCTGGTTCTTTTCACCGGAACCGGTTCTGGCTCCGGTTCCTTTTCCATGGTCTGATAGGAGGTCAGCACCACATGCTCCTGCTCTCCCACCGGAGGTGTCTGCAGGATGTCATCAATATTGATTTCACTCATGGCATCCGTATGCTTCTGCTCCATTGGCAAAACTGCCCGTTCCTTTTTTTGCGGTTTTAAAGAAGTATCCAATGCCACGCCTTCTACTTTTTTATCTCTTCGCTTTAACTCCCGCTGCTCTCGCTGCTGTTTAAACTTCTCATTTTCTTCCTTGGCCGCATGGTAAACCTTCTGGCTTCCCTTTTGCATTCCACGAAAAGCAGACCGCTCTGTAATCAGCACCAAGGTTACAATCAATCCAATAATATCAATGACATAGGCTCCGATTAATCCGAATGCAGAGGTAATGATTGCTCCCAACAATCCGCCCAAGAATCCGCCTCCGGTTCGGTT
>USPJ01000313.1 GCA_900556645.1 uncultured Lachnospiraceae bacterium | reverse complement strand
TACCTGGTAAATCCATGATAGTTACATCTTTATGTCCCTTTAATTTACCTTCCTTTTTCTCAACTGTAACACCTGGCCAGTTACCAACATACTGGTTGGCACCCGTTAAGGCGTTAAACATTGTGGTTTTACCACAGTTTGGGTTTCCCGCAAGTGCGATCTTGATTCCCATTCCTATTTACCTCCTTGAACGTGTAAATTCTAATGCGACAATATGTATCTGTCAGTTCCTTCGGTAAGTCTTATTTTACCTGGACACACTGAGCATCGTCTTTTCTTACTGAAAGCTCATAGCCTCTTACTGTAATCTCTACAGGATCTCCAAGTGGAGCTACCTTTCTGATATACAGCTCGCTTCCTTTTGTAATGCCCATGTCCATAATACGGCGCTTGTATGCGCTGTCCCCTTCAATCTTCGTTACAACAACTGTACTTCCAACTTTTGCATCACCTAAAGTCATTGCTGTTTCTCCTTTCCTTAGATTGTTAGTATCTATAATACAGCAGACACCCCGGTACTAAACCATGATGTGCCGCGCCATATCCTCATTTACTGCCACTCTGGAGTCTTTGACATTTACGATCACATTGCCTCCGATCTTCGACAGTACAACAACTTCCGCTCCTGCAACAAATCCAAGATTTGCCAGAAAACGTCTTGTCTCTTCATTTCCACCGACTCTTTTAATTGTGTTTGTTTCACCGATACCGGCCATTGTAAGCGGCATAATAACACCTCGTTTTCTTTATGTATGATTTTTTGCATTTTCTCTGCCTGTTTTGATAATGATTTTGATAATGATAAATGTTTTCATTATCCCTTGCAATAGTTAGTATATGCTAACGTTTGTTAGCTGTCAACCACTTTATTTCATTTTATTGATTATTTTTTCTCAATAAGTTTTTTCTTCCGTTTGCCAGTCGTAACTAACTATGCTATACTAAATTCAATGTTAACGTATGAAGGAAGGAATGACTTATTATGAGCAATGTACTAAATGAATCTGCCGAGAACTATCTTGAAACAATTCTGATTTTAAGCCAGAAACTGCCCGTAGTGCGTTCCGTAGATATTGCCAATGAGCTTGGTTTTAAGAAATCCAGTGTCAGTGTTGCCATGAAGAATCTTCGGGAAAAGAACCATATTACCGTTTCTGACTCCGGCTTTATCACATTGACCGAAAGTGGTCGGGAAATTGCAGAGATGATTTACGAACGACACACTCTGCTCTCCTCTTGGTTAGAGCGTCTGGGCGTAGACCATGAAACTGCTGCCGCCGATGCCTGCCGTATGGAACACGTTATCAGTAAAGAGAGTTTTGAAGCAATCAAAAAACATGTAAAGGATTAATCCTACACAAAGCCCACAAGCTTTGCCAATCCCGAAATCAGGAAACAGAGAAGCATTCCCGTTCCGGTGGGAAGGACTGTTGCCAGCAGCGTCCATTTCCAGCTTCCTGTTTCTTTTTTTATGCTCAAAAGTGTGGTGGAACAGGGCCAATGCATTAGAGAAAAAATCATCACACAAACCGCCGTTACCCAAGTCCATCCCTGACTTACAAACAAGACTTTCATTGCCGCCAGATTTTCCATCTCCATCAGACTCCCCTGTGCCATATAAGCCATAATCATAATAGGCATTACAATCTCATTTGCCGGAAATCCCAGAATAAATGCGGTGAGAATCACTCCATCCATCCCCAGCAGATGGGCAAAGGGGTCTAAAAATGCCGTACAATGCCCCAGCAGACTTACATCCCCTACTGTGACATTGGCAAGAATCCAGATAAGGATTCCCGCCGGTGCCGCAACTGCAATCGCTCTCCTGAGAACGAACAATGTACGGTCAAAAATGGAGCGGACAATTACTTTTCCGATTTGCGGTCTCCGATAGGGCGGCAGCTCCAGTGTAAATGCAGAAGGCATTCCCTTTAAAATGGTTTTGGAAAGCAGCCATGACATACAAAAGGTCATTCCCACGCCCAAAAGTACCAACAGGGTCAAAAGTCCTGCAGAGACAAAGGATGCTCCTATGGTTCCCTGTGTCCCTATAAAAAACATGGTAATCAACGCTATCAGTGTTGGGAACCTTCCGTTACATGGTACAAAGGTGTTGGTCAGAATCGCTATCATCTGCTCTCTGGGAGAATCAATGATACGGCATCCCACCACCCCTGCCGCATTGCATCCGAATCCCATGCACATACTCAGACCTTGTTTGCCACAAGCATGACATTTCTGGAAAGGTTTATCGAGATTATAGGCGATTCTCGGCAGATATCCCGCATCCTCCAAAAGTGTAAACAAGGGAAAGAAAATCGCCATAGGCGGCAGCATGACGGATACCACCCAAGCCAAAACCCGGTACATCCCCAAAACCAGTACCCCG
>USPJ01000312.1 GCA_900556645.1 uncultured Lachnospiraceae bacterium | reverse complement strand
AAACTCATACGCACAAATAAATACATAATAATATAAAAAAACAGTTGACAAACAGAAGATACCATGGTATTCTCTTAAAGTACGTAGCGAAAAGAAAGCAGAGTTCACTCTCACCTCAGCGCTGAAGATAAGCGACTCAGGTCAATATTGCACAGTACTGCGAACGGAGAGACTATCAGTCCGCAGGTGTAATTTTGAAGTGTGGACATCTGTCTGCGCTTTTTTTGTGCAGGAAGAAATCCCGGCACAGTATTGAGAAAGAAAAAATTAATTCTATCATGTTCATGGAGGTGTACAACAATTAGCGGTTTAATGATTAACGAACAGATCAGAGACAGAGAGGTACGCTTAATTGGTCCGGACGGAGCTCAGCTTGGAATCGTGTCCGCCAGAGAAGCGATGGCGAAAGCACAGGAGGCAGGACTTGACCTTGTAAAGATTGCCCCACAGGCGAAGCCGCCAGTATGTAAGATCATTGATTACGGTAAATACCGTTACGAACTTGCAAGAAAAGAAAAAGAGGCCAGAAAAAAGCAGAAAACCATCGATGTCAAAGAAGTGCGTCTTTCCCCGAACATTGATACGAATGATTTAAAGACGAAGGTAAATGCAGCAAGAAAGTTCCTTAGCAAGGGCGACAGAGTTAAGGTTACACTTCGTTTCCGCGGAAGAGAGATGGCACATATGCAGAGCAGTAAACACATCTTAACAGACATTGCAGAAGCATTGGAAGATGTTGCAGTAGTGGAGAAAGCACCAAAGGTTGAAGGCAGAAGCATTTCAATGGTACTGGCAGAGAAAAAATAAAAGACAATTAGGAGGAATATATTATGCCAAAAATCAAAACAAGCAGAGCAGCTGCAAAACGTTTCAAAAAGACAGGAAGCGGTAATTTAAAAAGAAACAAAGCTTACAGAAGACATATCTTAACTAAGAAATCCGCTAAGACTAAGAGAAATCTTAGAAAACAGCCGTTAGTAGATTCTACAAACGTTAAGAACATGAAGAAGATTTTACCATATTTATAAGATGGGTTAAGGAGGATGAAGTAATGGCAAGAGTAAAAGGCGGAATGAACGCTAAGAAGAAACATAATAGAACATTAAAGTTAGCAAAAGGATACAGAGGAGCTCGTTCCAAACAGTATAGAGTAGCAAAACAGTCTGTTATGAGAGCTTTGACAAGTTCTTATGCAGGAAGAAAGCAGAGAAAACGCCAGTTCAGACAGTTATGGATTGCACGTATCAATGCTGCTGCACGTATCAACGGAATCTCTTACAGCCAGTTTATGCATGGTTTAAAATTAGCAGGTGTTGAGATGAACCGTAAAATGTTAGCTGAGATGGCAGTAAATGATGCAGAAGGATTTGCAGCATTAGCAGAATTAGCAAAATCAAAAGTAGCTTAATAATTCAAAATGGACAACTTCTATGGAAGTTGTCTTTTTGTTATACGGAAACTCTCTGCTGTGATAAAACTGTACGCACGCATGGGAGGAAGAATGGAGGGAAACGCTTATGAGCATATTGGTAACAGGCGGAGCCGGATTTATCGGAAGTCATACCTGCGTAGAACTGTTAGAAAACGGATATGAGGTTGTGGTAGTGGACAACCTGTGTAATGCAAGTAAAGAGTCATTAAAAAGAGTAGAGCAGATTACCGGAAAGAAAGTAACTTTTTATAAAGGGGATATTCTGGACAAAGAGTTCTTAAATCAGGTATTTGAGAAGGAAGAGATAGAAAGCTGTATTCATTTTGCCGGTCTGAAGGCAGTAGGTGAGTCGGTAGAAAAACCATGGGAATATTATCACAATAATATAACAGGAACACTGGTGCTGACAGAAGTCATGAAAAAACACGGAGTGAAAAAAATGATTTTTTCTTCCTCGGCAACGGTTTATGGTTCCCCGAAGGAAATTCCCATTACCGAGGAGTGCCCGAAGGGAACATGTACGAACCCTTACGGTTGGACAAAGTCCATGTTGGAGCAGATATTAACTGATATGCAAAAAGCAGACCCGGAATGGAATGTTGTGTTGTTGCGGTATTTCAATCCTATCGGAGCCCATCCCACAGGACTCATGGGAGAAAATCCCAACGGTGTGCCAAACAATTTAATGCCGTATATTACACAGGTAGCAATCGGAAAACTGGCGTGTCTGGGAGTATTCGGAAATGATTATGATACACCGGACGGAACCGGTGTGCGTGATTATATCCATGTAGTGGATTTGGCAAAGGGACATGTAAAGGCATTGAAAAAGTTAGAAGAAAATGGTGGACTGTCCATTTATAATCTGGGAACCGGTGTGGGATACAGCGTATTGGATATTGTAAAAAACTTTGAAGAGGCAAACGGTGTGAAAATTCCCTATGAAATCAAGCCAAG
>USPJ01000311.1 GCA_900556645.1 uncultured Lachnospiraceae bacterium | reverse complement strand
AGGAGATCCAAAGAGGTATCCGCGAGGCAAAACCAATGTCGGATTATGCGAATCTTGGCAATTCTGGAATTATGCGGACAATTGAAGACTATGCCATGGGAATTAATTTTTCCAGGGTAATGTCAGTGAAATATGGCAACCTGTTAAACAGTGCCGCAAATACATCCTCATATACGGCAATAGCTGTCGGAAGGGTCATGACCTGTGTGCTGGGAATGGTGGTTCGCAGAGAACGGGAAATACGGGAATTTGTGAAAACACCTTTTTACAGAGTGTTAGAGACTTTGGAGATTCAGGGAACGACTGTGGACGGAGAGTGGAAAGCCGTAGAGGGAAGTGCCTACTTTGCCTCACTGAAGCTGTATAAGGACAACGGTTTTTTGGAAAAGGAGGAAGCAAAAGCTTTTATTTCTTCTTTGACCCAAAGCTCGGAATTCACAGAAAATGAAAACGGACAAAGTACCCAGCAGACGGAAGGGTTGGAGGCAGAGATTGCCAAGATAGAAAAGAAAAAAGAACAAAAGAAGCCGCCGCTGCTTTACAATTTGGCAGAACTTCAGAATGACTGTTCAAAATTCTTCAAGATTAGTCCTGACGAAACATTGCGGGTGGTACAGGAACTATATGAGAAAAAGCTGGTGACCTACCCCAGAACCGATGCCCGTGTACTTTCTACGGCAGTATCCAAAGAGGTACATAAAAATATTAAAGGATTATTTAATATTCCGGGAGTAAAACCCTTTGCGGAACATATTTTAGAGGAAGGTCTTCATAAAGGGATTGCAAAAACCCGGTATGTGAATGATAAGCAGATTACGGATCACTATGCAATTATCCCTACGGGACAGGGGTTTTCAGCCATGAAAAGTCTGAATCCGCTGTCTATCAAAGTGTACGAGGTAATTACCAGAAGATTCTTGGCTATCTTTTATCCCCCGGCGGTTTACCAGAAAGTATCTCTGGTAACGCAGACGGAACAGGAACAGTTCTTTTCCAATTTTAAAGTGTTGGCAGAGCCGGGGTATCAAGTGGTAATGAACTATTCCTTTTTTAAGAAGAAAAAAGAGGAAAAAGAAGAGAATGAGGGCGAAGAAGAGGCGTGTGACCAGCAGCTATTAGAGCTGATATCCTCTTTGAAAAAAGGAATGAAACTACCGGTTTCTCAGATGTATATCAAAGAAGGGGAGACCTCTCCGCCGAAACGATACAATTCTGGTTCCATGATTCTTGCCATGGAAAATGCGGGACAGTTGATTGAGGACGAGGAGCTGCGGGCACAGATTAAGGGAAGTGGAATCGGAACCTCAGCCACCAGAGCGGAAATCTTAAAAAAACTTGTAAACAATAAGTATCTGGCTTTGAATAAAAAGACACAGGTCATTACACCTACTCTTTTGGGAGAAATGATATATGATGTCGTAAATGCCTCCATCAGACCTTTATTAAATCCAGAATTAACAGCAAGCTGGGAAAAAGGGCTGACTTATGTGGCACAAGGCAGCCTTACTAGTGAGGAATATATGGTAAAGCTCAACGGTTTTATTGAGAGACGGACAGATGCGGTGTTGAAGCTGAATAACCAATATAGTTTGAGAGGATATTTTGATGCAGCCGCAGCCTACTATAAAAAAGGAAAGTAGAGGAAGGAATATGGAAGAATGTAAAATTAGCAAAATGTATAATTTGGAGGAGACCATTGCAAAGGACTTATTTGAAGGGTTGACCTATCCATGGGAGGCACTACCGAAAATCAGTGAGTTCATTGTAAAACTGGGAGAATCTCTGGATTCTTCAGTCTACGAAAAGAGAGGAGAAAATATCTGGGTGGCGAAAAGTGCAAAGGTAGCACCTACGGCTTTTTTAAGTGAACCTTTAATTATTGACGAAGAAGCAGAAATACGTCACTGTGCTTTTGTGCGTGGAAATGCCATTGTGGGAAAAGGCTGTGTAGTGGGCAATTCCACGGAATTGAAGAACGTAGTTCTTTTTAACAGCGTACAGGTGCCACATTATAATTACGTGGGAGATTCCATTTTGGGATATAAGTCTCATATGGGAGCAGGTTCTATCACCTCCAATGTGAAATCCGACAAAACTCTTGTGGTGGTGAAGAACGGAAAGGAAGAAATTAAAACAGGACTTAAAAAGTTTGGTGCCATGTTAGGGGATTATGTAGAGGTGGGATGTAATTCGGTATTAAATCCGGGAAGCGTTATTGGTTCCCATACCAATATATATCCGTTATCCATGGTAAGAGGGGTTGTGCCAGAGCGTTCTATTTACAAAAATAAAAATGAAATCACGCAGAAACAGTAAAAGTAAATATAAGAAATAACAAATTTTTTATGGTTCTATTACAATATAAAAGTTTCAGCAAAATAAATTTTTTT
>USPJ01000310.1 GCA_900556645.1 uncultured Lachnospiraceae bacterium | reverse complement strand
GAGTTGAAAAAGACAAGAAGAGTGCTGCGGGCAGCGGCATTGACCTATGTTGCCAGTGCGGCAGCGGCAATTTTACAGTTGTTAAGACTGGTGCTTTTGTTTGGAGGAAGAGATGACTGATGGAGTCAGCACAAGAGAAATCATACTGGATATTCTTTTGGCGGTAACACGGGACGGAGAGTACAGCCATCTGGCACTTTCCGGAACCTTAAATAAGTATCAATATCTGGAAAAACAGGAGCGGGCATTTATCACAAAGGTAACAGAGGGAACCTTGGAGCAGATGATAAAGATTGATTATATCATCAACTCTTTTTCCAATATCAGGGTTTCCAAAATGAAGCCGGTGATTCGCTGTATTCTGCGGAGTGCAGTGTATCAGATATGCTTTTTAGATGGGGTGCCGGATTCCGCTGCCTGTAATGAGGCGGTAAATCTGGCAGGAAAAAGAGGATTCCGAAATCTGAAGGGCTTTGTGAACGGAGTGTTACGCAATATTGCAAGAAAGAAAGAACAGATTGTCTATCCTGATGAGAGGAAACAGCCACAGGAGGCTGTTTCGGTTCAGTATTCCCTTCCGCTATGGCTGGTGGAGCAATGGGAAACAGAATATGGCATGGACAAGACCAAAGCCATGGCAAAGGCACTTCTGGAGGAGAAGCCTACGGCTGTCCGTATAAACCTGAATCAGATTACAAAAGAGGAATTGATAAAACAGTTAAAGTCGGAAGGGGTAGACGTGACAGAGAGCAAAGAGCTGCCTTATGCCCTTTTTTTATCCGGCTATGATTATCTGAATAAACTTTCCGGTTTTCAAGAAGGCTGTTTTTATGTGCAGGATATCAGCTCCATGAAGGTGGCAGAAACCGCAGAACCTAAAGAGGGGGATGTGGTACTGGATGTCTGCGGAGCACCGGGAGGAAAAAGTATCCATATTGCCCAGATGCTTCGGGGAACGGGACAGGTAATTACCAGAGATTTGACATCTTCAAAGGTGGCAAAGATAGAAGAAAACATAGCCAGATGCCGGGTGGAAAATATGCGGGCGGAATGTGCGGATGCCAGAGTGCCGGATGAAAGCCTGCGGGAGAAGGCGGATATTGTAATCGCAGATTTGCCTTGCTCCGGTCTGGGTGTCATAGGACGGAAAAAAGACATTAAGTATAAGATGACCCCGGAAAAAGAGCAGGAGCTGGTGGCACTGCAAAGGGAAATCTTATCGGTGGTTCCGGCATATGTAAAATCCGGAGGTACGTTGGTTTACAGTACCTGTACCATTCATAAAACAGAAAATGAAGAAAATGTACAGTGGCTGTTGGAAAATCACAGGGAGCTGCATTTGGAATCCATGCAGCAGATATTCCCGGACGAGACAGGAAATGACGGCTTTTTTATTGCAAAGCTGAGAAAGAACTAGTTGTTACTATGAGTGAAAAAACAGATATAAAATCATTAAATTTCAAAGAATTGCAGGAGTATATGCTGTCCATAGGAGAAAAAAAATTCCGGGCAAAGCAGGTATACGAATGGCTTCACAGGAAACAGGTGCAAAGCTTTGGTGAGATGACCAATCTCTCGAAAGACTTGCAAAAAAAGCTGGAAGAACAGGCAGGCCTTACGGTTTTAGAACCGGTGGAGGTGCAGGTGTCCAAGCTGGACGGAACCAGAAAATATCTCTTTCGTCTGGAGGATGGGAATGTCATTGAGAGCGTGCTGATGAAGTATAAGCACGGAAACTCTGTCTGTATTTCCTCACAGGTGGGCTGCCGTATGGGCTGTCGTTTCTGTGCATCCACTTTGGACGGATTGGTGCGGGGACTGACTCCGGGAGAAATGCTGGAACAGATTTACCGGATTGGTCAGGATGTCGGTGAACGGATCTCCAATGTGGTGGTTATGGGAACCGGAGAGCCTTTGGACAATTATGAGAATCTGATAAAATTTATTGAAATGCTCACCGATGAAAACGGACTTCATATCAGCCAGAGAAATCTTACAGTTTCCACCTGCGGAATTGTACCGAAAATGCGGGAGCTGGCAGACAGAAAACTGCAGATTACGCTGGCACTGTCTCTTCATGCCTCTAATCAGGAGAAACGGAAGGAACTGATGCCGGTGGCAAATAAATATGAGATTTCGGAGGTTTTAGATGCCTGCCGATACTATTTTGAACAGACCGGACGTAGAATTACTTTTGAGTACAGTCTGGTAGGAGGGGTGAACGATACCGAAGAGGATGCCAAAGAGCTTAGCGGCTTGATTCGGGGAATGAACTGCCATGTAAATTTGATTCCGGTAAACCCTGTAAAAGAGCGGGATTATGTGCAATCGAATCAGCAGGTTATCCTGAATTTTAAAAATAAACTTGAAAAAAACGGAATAAATGTTACTATT
>USPJ01000309.1 GCA_900556645.1 uncultured Lachnospiraceae bacterium | reverse complement strand
GCATACAGACCTTGGAGAGGGTCTATAAACACTACTACTATATAATACGAGGAGAAACTATGAAAAAGAAGGTATTATCAATGTTGTTGGCAGCAGCTATGGTCTGCTCACTGGCGGCATGCGGAACAAAGGAAACAAAGAAAACAGACAGCTCAGAGGATAAGGTTCTGACAGTGGCAATGGAATGTGGATATGCACCGTATAACTGGACCCAGTCCGACGATTCCAATGGAGCGGTTCCGATTAAGGACAGCAAAGACTATGCATACGGATACGACGTTATGATGGCAAAAAAGATTGCCGACGAGTTGGGGTATGAGCTGGAGATTGTAAAACTGGATTGGGATTCTCTGATTCCGGCTATCCAGTCAGGAACGGTGGATTGTGTCATTGCGGGACAGTCCATTACTTCAGAACGAAAAGAGATGGTGGATTTCACAGAGCCGTATTATTATGCATCCATTGTTACACTTGTGAAATCCGACAGTAAATATGCAAATGCCGCAGGCATCAGTGAGTTGGCAGGAGCCACCTGTACCTCACAGTTGGGAACTATCTGGTATGATAATTGTCTGCCGCAGTTAAAGGATGCAGAGATTCAGCCGGCACAGGAGTCCGCACCGGCAATGCTGGTGGCATTGGAAAGCGGCCGTACCGAGCTGGTAGTAACGGATATTCCTACGGCAAAGGCAGCATGCATTGCTTACCCGGATATGAAGATTCTGGATTTTACAGATACGGATGACAATTTTGAGGTTTCCGATGAGGACATCAATATTGGAATTTCTGTAAAGAAGGGAAATACAGAACTGTTAGATAAAATTAACGGTGTCTTGAAAAAAATGACAGTAGAAGATTATGAGAAGATGATGGATGAGGCAATTAAGGTGCAGCCGTTGTCAAATGAATAACAAAGGAGATTGTTGACGTGATATCAGATATGAACTTTGGGGAAAGGATTCTGTATCTTTTGCAGCAGTATGGAATCTCCTATTTAAAAGGAGCGGGAACGACACTTCTGATTGCCTTGGTTTCCACGGCAATCGGATGCGTCATAGGATTTCTGGTGGGAATTGTGCAGACCATACCGGTGGACAGACAGCGGGATTCCCTGATAAAACGAATCTTATTAAAAATCGTAAAAATTATTTTAAAAATCTATGTGGAAGTATTCAGGGGAACGCCGATGATTGTGCAGGCGGTGTTTATTTATTATGGTGTATCCCAGATTTTCGGAGTGCAGCTGGGAATGTGGCAGTCGGCATTCTTGATTGTGTCCATCAATACCGGAGCATATATGGCGGAGTCTGTACGAGGCGGAATTATTTCTGTAGACCCGGGACAGACCGAGGGAGCAAAGGCAATCGGTATGACCCATTTTCAGACCATGACCAATGTCATTCTGCCTCAGGCGTTTCGCAATATCTTACCTCAGATAGGAAACAACCTGATTATCAATATCAAAGATACCTCCGTGCTGTCCATTATCAGCATTGTGGATTTGTTCTTTGTACATAAGAGCGTTGCGGGAGCTTTATATACCTATTTTGAGTCTGCCACAATCGTTATGCTGATTTATCTGACCATGACGGTAATTACTTCCAAACTCCTGCTATTATGGGAGAAAAAGATGGATGGGGCAGAAAATTATGGGCTGGTGGATAGTATGGGCGTAGGAACCCAGTTGGGCGAAGAAAGGAAGGTGGGACTATGAGTACACAGGATGAATTGCTGACAGTTTTCCATCTGGAAAAATCTTTCGGAACCCATGGTGTGTTAAAAGATATCAGCTTTCAGGTGAAAAAAGGAGATGTGGTGTCTGTTATCGGTGCCTCCGGCTCGGGAAAGTCCACCATGCTCCGATGTATCAACCTGTTAGAGACACCTACCGGGGGAGAGATATGTTACCATGGAAGGGATATTACAGACCCCAAGATAAACGTTCCGGCTTATCGGGCAAAGGTGGGAATGGTATTCCAGAGCTTTAATCTTTTCCACAACATGACCGTTTTGGAAAATTGTATGGTGGGACAGATAAAGGTGGCAGGAAAGAAAAAAGAGGAAGCGGAAGAGAAGGCGATGTTCTACCTGAAAAAGGTAGGGATGGATGCTTTTATCAATGCGAAGCCCCGGCAGCTTTCCGGCGGACAAAAACAGAGAGTCGCCATTGCCAGAGCATTGGCAATGGAACCGGAGATTCTGCTGTTTGATGAACCTACATCCGCATTGGACCCACAGATGGTAGGTGAGGTCTTGGAAATCATGAAGCAGTTAGCAGAAGAGGGACTGACCATGATTGTGGTAACCCATGAGATGGCATTTGCCAGAGATATTTCCAGCCATGTGATTTTTATGTCGGAGGGTGTCATTGAGGAAGAGGGAACGGCGGAAGAGA
>USPJ01000308.1 GCA_900556645.1 uncultured Lachnospiraceae bacterium | reverse complement strand
GTTGCCAAATGTTTCTTCTCCGGTCGTTAATCTCGTCTGCAATCTCCAACTGTGCATACAAATATGCCGCATTCAGCTCACTTGGCAGGTAAGAAGAACCAGCCTCCACCCATGTATACTTATCAATCTGGCCTCGGAAAAATTTACTTCGGTTGGTTCCCTTTTCCCGGACTATCTCTGCTTTCTCGATATTCTCCTCATCCCTGATTAAAAGAGCTCCACCCTCTCCCATGCTGTAATTCTTTGTCTCATGGAAGCTGTAGCATCCGTAATCTCCAATGGTTCCCAATGCCTGTCCCTTATATTCTGCCATAATTCCCTGAGCTGCATCCTCAATCACATACAGATTATGCTTTTTTGCAATCTCCATAATTTTGTCCATCTCGCAGGACACTCCAGCATAGTGAACCGGAACAATGGCTCTGGTCCGGTCTGTGATAGCATCTTCAATCAAATTCTCGTCTATATTCATGGTATCCGGTCTGATGTCCACAAAGACTGCTTTTGCTCCTCTTAGCACAAAAGCGTCTGCGGTAGAAACAAAGGTATAGGAAGGCATGATTACCTCATCCCCTTCTTTGATATCTGCCAGAATTGCCGCCAGTTCTGTAGCATGGGTACATGAAGTTGTCAACATTACCTTTTTGCTGCCGGTTTTCTCTTCCATCCATGCATTACACTTTTTGGTATATTCTCCGTCTCCGCAAATTTTTTTATTCTCAATGGCTTTCCGTATATATGTCATTCCGTTTTCCACATATATGGGTTCATTAAAATTTATCATGGGTTCTTTTTTTCCTCCGTAGCCGTTCCAGTATTTATCTCTAACTTAGTTATTATAGCTCGTTTTTCTTCTATTTGCAATAAATCCATATAGCACCATTCCCGCAAGAATTGCGATTCCCACAAGGCTTATTACCATTCCTTCTTTTAAATATGGGATTTCATATCTGGCTTCAATTTCATGCTGTCCTGCTTCCAGTTCAATGCCCAAAAAACCATAATCTGCATTGAAGGTTTCTGTTTTCTTCCCATCTATATAGATACTCCAACCCTGCTGATCCGGAATTGCCAGCATCAGCAATCCTTTTTCTGTACTCTTTGTACTTCCTTTTAAGGTCGTATCATTTTCCAAACGGAAGCTTCCCACGTCACAGGTTCCCGGCGTCAGTTCTTCTTTTAACCGGTCTTTCTCTTTTACAATCAGATGGGTATTTAAAACTTCCTTCCGTCCCTCCTGCATTTCCTTATATTCCTGCTTGGTAATTGTTTTTTGATACCATTTTGCAACAGAGTCAGTATTGATATTCCGATAGATATAGACACTTCCCACCTGCTGCAATAACTCCATTCCTTCCTTCTCTATCGGCTCGTGAGTCAGCATATATTTTACATTTGCTATGCTCAAAGCCATTAAATCTTCTTTGCTGTTCAATCTGCAATAATTAATTGCCGGTTCAAAATAAGAACTTGGATACAGGTGTTTATAATAAGCTTTTAAATTTCGGTTACAAGTACTGTTATAAATTGTTACAGTAGAATATTCCTCCACTAAAGAATCCGCAAATTCACTCCAATCAAAATATTCTTTTTCTACCCGGTAGAAAGTATCATCTATATCAGCAATGTACTCCAATGCCTCTATGGTATCATTAGAAATCTCTCCTGCCTCAAATTTCAGGCGTTCTTCTCCTTTATTAAAAGTCACCCGTACATTGTTGGTAACATAGCTTTCCATCATCGTGGACGCTGCCAATAATACAGAAAAATAAATCAAAGTACTCTTCAGAAACTGTTTTCTTATCCTTCCACAGATTAAAAGCAACAGGGCAAGACCAATGAATGTCGCATAGATGACACTATATCTCTTCATTCCGGTATCTGCAACCCGGTAAGAACAGAAAATAGCTCCGGCACTTAAAAGAATTCCAAATAAAAGTCCTGCAAAGCTAAAATCTTTGCCCGCTATGCAATAATCCCACACAAAGGCAAACAGAAGTGCTGCCATAGGCATCAGTACAAAGGTATACCGATAAGCCGCGTAGGCAAATCCGTTAAATGCCATAGCCATCCCCGGATTCAATAAAAGCAAAAGTGCTGCTACCACAATCACACAGTAATAAACAAATTTCTTTTTTTCTTTCCGATGCTTTATCATATAGGCAAGAAACAGGCCTGCCAGCAAATAAATAAAAATGGTATAACAGAGATTCGGCATCTCATAATAATTCTGCCATCCTTCTACGCTGACATTGGTAATATATAATAAATTATTGGACATCAGACGGCTAAAGGTCTGAGGAATTATCTGACTATCCGGAAGGGAAAATAAGGTTCCCAAAAAACGACTTATCAAAGAAGTCTCCGAATCCAATCTGGAAGAACTTACCGTCAGATATTTTGCAGCCGGC
>USPJ01000307.1 GCA_900556645.1 uncultured Lachnospiraceae bacterium | reverse complement strand
TTAATGATAAGATTGGCATTGATGGCGTGATTTTGACGAAGCTCGATGGTGATACCCGTGGCGGTGCCGCACTTTCCATCAAAGCGGTGACAGGAAAACCAATCCTGTATGCCGGAATGGGAGAGAAGCTCACGGATCTGGAGCAGTTCTATCCGGATCGTATGGCGAGCCGAATCTTGGGTATGGGAGATGTGCTGACCCTGATTGAAAAAGCACAGGCAGAGATTGATGAAGACCAGGCCCGTAAGATGGAGCAGAAGATAAAAAAAGCCGAGTTTGGTTTTGATGATTATCTGGAGTCCATGAATCAGATGAAGAAGATGGGGGGGCTGTCCAGCGTTCTGAGTATGATGCCGGGAATCGGCGGCAGTCAGATTGCAGAGATTGAAAATGCCATGGATGAAAAGAAGATGGCACAGATTGAGGGAATTATTTATTCCATGACTCCAAAGGAGCGGGCGAACCCGAGTATTTTAAATCCAAGCAGAAAACGCAGAATCGCAGACGGAGCCGGGGTAGATATTGCCGAGGTAAACCGTTTGGTAAAACAGTTTGAACAGTCCAGAAAGATGATGAAGCAGATGCCGGGTCTGATGGGCGGCAAAGGTGGTAAAAGAGGAAGATTCAAATTTCCTTTTTAACATATAATCAATGACCTATGAGGAGGTGAAAGTAATGGCAGTAAAGATCAGATTAAGAAGAATGGGACAGAAAAAGGCTCCTTTCTATAGAATCGTAGTTGCAGATTCCAGATCTCCGAGAGACGGAAGATTTATCGAGGAAATCGGAACTTACGATCCAACAAGAGATCCAAGCGAATATCATGTAAATGAGGAATTAGCAAAGAAATGGTTAGCTAACGGTGCAAAACCAACTGACACTGTAAGCAGAATTTTCAAAGCAGCTGGTATTGAGAAATAATTGGTGAGGTGGATGTAATGAAAGAATTAGTAGAAGTAATTGCAAAATCACTCGTTGATTATCCGGATGAAGTTCAGGTAACAGAAACCGAGAATGACAAGTCCATTGTCTTAGAATTAAAGGTTGCCCAGTCTGATATGGGCAAAGTAATCGGCAAACAGGGACGAATTGCAAAAGCAATCCGTTCAGTTGTCAAAGCAGCTGCATCCAAAGAAGATAAAAAAGTTATTGTAGAGATTATGCAGTAGAAATAAGCAGCTCCCAAAGGGCTGCTTGTTTTGATATTAGGAGTAAATATTTTATATGGAAGAATTATATCAGGTAGGTGCCATTACCCAGACTCACGGAATTCGGGGCGAGGTCAAGGTATTTCCAATGACGGATGATATTTCTCGCTTTGAAAATATGAAGGAACTGATTCTGGATACGGGAAAAGAGCGATTGAAGCTGGAGGTCACCGGTGCCAGACCACAAAAAAATCTGGTGATATTAAAATTTAAGGGTATTGATAATATCAATGATGTTGAAAAATATAAAGGCTGCGGTCTTTTTGTCTCAAAGGAGAACCGAGTCAAACTGAAAAAAGATGAATATTTTATCGCTGATTTAATAGGAACAAAAGCCATAGATGAACAGGAAGAAGAAATCGGCACCATAGTTGATGTATTGCAGACCGGTGCCAATGATGTTTATGTGGTGAAAACACCGCAGAAAAAGGAGGTACTGATTCCGGCAATTAAAGATTGTATTTTAGAGGTGGATGTAGAAGCCGGATATGTGAAGCTGCATCTGTTGCCGGGGCTTTTGGACTTGAATGAGAAAAAGTAGAGGGAACAGGATGAATTTTCATATATTGACATTATTTCCGGATATGGTGGAGCAAGGGTTGAATACCAGTATCATCGGAAGAGCGGTGGAAAAGGGAACTCTGTCCATTGAAACTGTTAACATTCGGGACTATACCATAGAAAAACACAAAAAAGTAGATGATTATCCTTACGGAGGCGGAGCCGGTATGGTTATGCAGGCACAACCGATTTATGATGCTTACCTTGCAGTAGTAGAGAAAATCGGTTACCGTCCCAGATGTATTTATCTGACACCTCAGGGTTCTCTGTTTTGCCAGCAGACAGCAAAGGAACTGGCGAAGGAAGAAGACGTCATTTTGCTGTGCGGACATTATGAGGGAATTGATGAACGGGTGTTAGAAGAGATTGTCACCGATTATATTTCCATCGGCGACTATGTGCTGACGGGAGGCGAGCTGCCTGCCATGGTAATGGTGGATGCTATTTCCCGTATGGTGCCGGGGGTACTCAGCAATCAGGAATCCGGGGAGACGGAATCCTTAGAGGGCAACCTGTTGGAATATCCTCAATATTCCAGACCGGAGACATGGAATGGAAAAAGTGTACCGTCGATTCTCTTATCCGGCAATCACCAGAAGGTGGATGAATGGCGAAGAGAGCAGTCCATCTTGAGAACCAAAGAGCGG
>USPJ01000306.1 GCA_900556645.1 uncultured Lachnospiraceae bacterium | reverse complement strand
CTGTAAATTCACAAAATTAATTCCTTTTACCACCCGTCCGTTATTAACATCCAGACAGGGAATAATCCGCTTCGTAAACATTATTTCTTTCCTCCCTGCCATTTTGCAAAATTATCTAAAATCTTCAATCCCACAGTACTGCTTTTTTCCGGATGGAACTGACAGGCAAAAATATTGTCCTTTTCCACTGATGCATGAATGTGGGTGCTGTACTCTGTGGAGGCTTTCACGATAGACTGGTCTGCCGCCTTCAAATAATAGGAATGCACAAAATATACATAAGGATTACCATTGATTCCCTCAAAAAGACTGCCCTGATTCTCCAATTCCAGTGAATTCCATCCTATATGGGGAATTTTCAAGCCTTCTTTATCCGGTATGCGGAGAATCTGTCCCTCCAGAAGATGAAGTCCCTCTACTCCCGGACTTTCCTCACTACTTTCAAACAAAAGCTGTAATCCCAGACAAATTCCCAAAAAAGGAGTTCCCTGCTCTGTTATCTCATGAATCACTTTATCCAATTCATATTTTTTGAGATTCTCCATCGCCTGTGCAAAAGCTCCCACCCCGGGAAGTATTACCTTGTCTGCCTTCCGCAGTGTCTCAAAATCCCTAGTAATCACACTTTCCTGTCCTAAAGCCAAAAGTGCCTTCTCCACACTTTTTAAATTACCTGCATCATAGTCAATAATTGCTATCATTCTTCAACCTGTCCTAAATTCAATTCTTCGATTATTTCCTGTATCCGTATACTGTAATCTTTTCGTTTTCGGATACTGTACAACTCTCTGGCATCGTCAGCCGTCAAATCAAACTGGGTGTCCAAAGCATCTTCAATTTCTGCCTCAATCACATTCAGTTGTTTTTCCAAACCATATTTTTTGGCAGTTGCCAGCTTCGCATCATAACGTCCCACACCTCTTACCAACGCATCCAATGCCATCTCGTATTCTCCCGCTGACATCAATGTCAAGTAAGCATCATGCTGCTCCTGTACCGATGCCATTGCCTCTGCCTTCGTATACAGCTTCTTGTCGGCTTTCTTCAATTCCAGACCGGACAATTCTCTATAAGCTTCTATGTAATCTGCATTGTCCATAGCATCTTTCGCCGCACTGATGCTGGAAGTGTATCCAATCAGTTTTGACATCAGAAGCACCAATACTAAAATAGATGCTACCATTAAAAAGATTAATATTACCGGTTTTTTCGGCAACGGTGGCGTATTATCCTTCTCCTTTGGCGGCTTTGGTTTCTTTTCACGCTTCTTCCGTTCTTTTTTCTCCTTTGGCTTCTTTTCCTTCTTTTCTTTTTTCTCCCGTTTACGCTTCTTCTTTTTGTCTTCCTGCTCCTCCGGTGCCGCTGCTTTTTCTGCTGATTCCAGTTCTTTGAGGATTTCAAGGTTTTCCTCGGAAATATTCTCTAAATCTCCCATCTCCGGGACAACCACTTCTTCGGTTGCTTTTACCTCTTCCTCGTCATCTCCAAAGAGCATATCTGCCAATTTGCCAATCAGACCCTTTTTCTTTTTCCCGGCTGCTTCTTCTGTTTCTTCTCCCGAATTTCCACCTGTCGGTTGAGATAGACCTTCTGCCATCGGAGTCTCCAAGCCGGATTCCTCCAGCTCAATATTTTCCTGATCTGCCTTTAACAAATCTCCTATTTCAGAGATATCTTCATCATCCTGCATATCACTCAGAAGATCCAGCAAATCCTCGTCCCCGGTTTCACCTTCTTCCATTGCTTCTTCTGTGGCATATTCCAGTTCTTTCGGCTGTTCCTCATCCTGACTACCCAGTTTTTCTTCCAAATCCTCTGGAGAAAGTTCCTCTATCAGTTCTTCCTCTGTCAATTCTTCTACGGGAATTTCCTCCGAAACGGACACAGCTTCTTCTGCCGCCTTCTCGGTCGGTTCTTTCTCTTCTTCATGTTCTCCCAACACATCTTGTTGAATATTGTTGGAAACCACCTCTTCCAATTCCACTTCCGGTCCAAGCACATCCGACAGAAATTGGGTTTCGTTCTGGGTAAGACGTTCTTCCTCAAAAGCTCCCTGTACCAGTTTCTCTTTGGAGGCTTCCGGCTGTTTTGCTGGTTCCCTGCTTCCTGATATACTCTCTACAATTCCCTCGATATTTTCAAAAAAACCTGCCTGTTTTTCCTGCTCTTCTATAGGTTCCCTGGAATTTCCATCTTCAGCTTCCAACTCTAACTCAAACTGATGCAGAAAATCGTCTGCTTCTTCTTCTGACAGTTTGCCTCTGGCAACCTTCTTCTGAAGACCTTTAGCAATTTTCTCTTTGCCTTTTTCAGCAAATGCTTCATTGATATCACATAATACAACTTCGTATCCTTCTGTCTGTGCAAATGCCTGTGCGATACCTGAACCCATTGTACCTGCACCAATAACTCCTACTTTCATTGGACGA
>USPJ01000305.1 GCA_900556645.1 uncultured Lachnospiraceae bacterium | reverse complement strand
ATGCAAATCTGGCAGCAGGAAGATACCTGCACCATCGAGCACGAAGGCGGATGCTGCGGTCTGAGTGCTGTCGAGGATGCCAGACGTGTGGCAAATCAGATTGGAATCCCTTATTATGTGATGAATTTCCGAAAAGAGTTCAAGGAAAATGTCATGGACTACTTTATCGGGGAATACCTTCAGGGGCGTACTCCAAATCCCTGTATCGCCTGTAACCGCTATGTGAAATGGGAGGCTCTGCTTCAAAGAAGCTTAGAGATTGGAGCAGACTATATTGCCACAGGTCACTATGCCAGAATTGAGCAGCTTGCCAACGGCAGGTATGCCATAAAAAATTCTGTGACAGCGGCAAAGGATCAGACCTATGCACTATATAATCTGACCCAGCATCAGTTGGCCCATACCCTTATGCCGGTGGGAGACAATACCAAGGATGAGATACGTGCCATTGCAGAAAAGATAGGACTTCGCATTGCGAACAAGCCGGACAGTCAGGACATCTGCTTTGTGCCGGATGGTGATTATGCAGGGTTCATAAAACGGGAGGCAGGTCAGGCACTTCCGGCACCGGGAAATTTCGTGACGGAGGACGGAACCGTTTTGGGACGGCACAAGGGAATTACCAACTATACCATCGGACAGCGGAAGGGATTGAACCTTTCTCTGGGAAAACCTGTTTTTGTGACGGAGATAAGACCGGAAACCAATGAAGTAGTGATTGGAGACAATGAGACACTTTTTACCAGAGAGCTTTATGCGGAAAATGTCAATTTCATGGCAGTACCGGATTTAAAAGAGAAAAAAGAATTTACCGGGAAAATACGCTATGCCCATAAGGGTGCACCTTGTACCATAGAACAAATAGAAAAAGACAAGATACGCTGTGTGTTTGAAGAACCCCAGAGGGCAGTGACTCCGGGACAGGCATTTGTCTTTTACGATGGAGAATATGTGGCAGGTGGTGGTACCATCTGCGGATTATAATCTTAAAAATTTCTGCTGGTATTCATCCGGCAGTAATTTTTTGCCTTTCTGAATCGCAGCAAGGCGGTAGAGTCTGGAGGCATAGATGTCTTTTTCCAAAAGAGCCATAGTAGGTGCATCCAAAAGCTGCGGTGCCTGAGGCAGATTTGTAATCAGAGGAATCTGTGATTTCTCTTTCAATTCTCGCCATATGGGAGCAGCGGATTCGGAGCAGCCCAAGACTCTGGCATAAGGAACATAATCGAGATTACGATAGATATCGTAATCTTTTTCTTTGTGTCCCAATAAAATGTGAAAAAGCATACGGCTCAGTCTTCCGAAGGTAACCTCCTTGGTATACAGGCAGTCCAGATAAGAGCTGACGGAGGAAAAGGAATACCGTGTGTTTCGGATGCGGTTGGAAAGGTCGGAAGAGACATCTGCATATTGGGAAAAAGAATCCTCTTTCAATAACTGAAAACCCAAAAGAGAAGAAAAGTCATCCTCAAACAGGAGAGGACGGCAATTCAGAGCTTCTTCCAGTATTTCAAGAGCTACATCCGGCATTTGACCCTTTAAAGAGGTTATGTCATTATTTAAATCTGCCTTCTGTTGCAAAAGCTTCCGAATTCCGGTGGCGGAAGAAAAAGCAGAGTCCGTTTCCGTATCGTGATAATTTTTTCCCACTCGCTGAATGGGAAGCACTTCCATAGAAGACTCCCGTTTTCGGAGAGCCTTGCAATACTCCAATGCCAGAATATTGTTAGGGGACCGGAGAATATCGGTTACTTCCGGCGAAGTATCCGGCAGGGAATCAGAAACCGCCAAAGCCCTTGCGGTAGGAAAATTTTTTCCTTCCTTTAAATAGGTGGAAAGTGCCCTACGGTAACGTTCCGGTTCTTCAATGAAAAAATCAGCCAGTTGGTGAAAGGTGGAAAGGTTGGGTGTTTCACAGCCGAAACACACCATATCCACAATGCCCAGTTTATCCAACAGAGCAATTCCCGCAGCTCCAAAAAATTCCGCACTGGAACAAGCCCAAAGAGCCGGAAGCTCAAGGACTAAATCGGCACCGCAGCTAAGAGCCATTTTGGCTCGGGTATATTTATCTATGAGGGCAGGAGCACCTCTTTGTACAAAATCGCCGCTCATGGCGCAAATAACGGCTGTGTCTCCGCCAAATTGCTGCCGGACGGCCTGTATCAGGGCGAGGTGACCATAATGCAGGGGATTATATTCTGTTATGATACCAGCGGTTTTCACATTTGTCACCTCAAAGCGGTTACAAAATAATGTCAATTCGGTAAAAATGTAGGTTGTATCTTGCGGAGGATTTGTTATAATGAAAAAGAGAGTTTGCGCAAATGCAAACATTATATTTACATTGTAGCTTAAATATGGAAAGCTGGCAAGGCTTTCCCAAAAGAAGAAGGAGATCCAACGATGAATATTCTGGTTATCAACGCGGG
>USPJ01000304.1 GCA_900556645.1 uncultured Lachnospiraceae bacterium | reverse complement strand
TTTTTGCAGATGACGAACCGGAACAGATTGTTTTTAAAAAAGAAGATTATTTTACAAAGATAGATGAGGAATCCCATGCAAAAATCGAATGGGTCATCCCCAATGCACAGAAAAATCTGATGGAGCCTGTCCGCATAACCCTTTCCCCCGGTGGAAAATCCATGGAATTAAAACCCAGCGAAGCGGAAGAATTCGGCTACGTGTTAAAGGGAACTATCCGTATTGTCTACGGAACCAAAAGCTATCTCGTAAAAGCGGGAGAATCATTTTACTTAAAGGGCTTAAAACGCCATCACATTGAAGCCTGCGGCACCAGAGAAGCTGTTTTTATCTGGGTATCCAATCCGCCAAGCTTCTAGGAGGAACCAAACATGAACAACGATTTTATTACATTTGAACATATTACGAAATCCTTTGACGGAGAAACGGTTTTAGACGATTTATCTCTGAATATCAAAGAAAACGAGTTTATGACTTTGCTGGGACCTTCCGGTTGCGGAAAGACCACCACCCTTCGCCTGTTGGGCGGTTTTGAGACACCGGACAGCGGCAAGATTTTTTTTGACGGCAAGGACATTACCACCCTTGCACCCAATGAGCGAAAGTTAAATACCGTATTTCAAAAGTATGCACTTTTTCCTCATATGAGCATTGCAGAAAACATTGCCTTCGGATTAAAAATCAGCAAAAAAAGTAAGGCTTATATTGATGATAAAATCAAATACGCCTTAAAACTGGTAAATCTGGATGGCTTTGAACATCGTTCCGTAGATTCCCTCAGCGGCGGTCAACAGCAGCGTATTGCCATTGCAAGAGCCATCGTCAACGAGCCGAAGGTACTTCTCTTAGACGAACCTTTGGGAGCTTTGGACTTAAAGCTGCGTCAGGATATGCAATACGAGTTGATTCGTTTGAAAAATGAGCTGGGTATTACCTTCCTCTATGTCACCCATGATCAGGAGGAGGCTCTTACCATGTCCGACTCCATTGTGGTTATGAATCAGGGATATATTCAGCAGATTGGAACCCCGGAGGATATTTACAATGAACCGGTCAACGCCTTTGTTGCTGATTTTATCGGAGACAGCAATATCATTGACGGTATCATGCTAGAAGATCGTATGGTAGAGATTCTGGGAACCAGATTCCCTTGTGTAGACGAAGGTTTCGGCAAAAATCAGCCGGTGGACGTGGTTATCCGCCCGGAGGATGTGGAGCTGGTAGCCCCGGAAGATGGAATTATCCAAGGAGTGGTTTCTTCCATTATTTTCAAAGGGGTACACTATGAAATTGAGGTAAAGGCAAATGGTTTTGAATGGCTGGTACACACCACAAAGCTACACGAAGTAGGCTCTCAAGTGGGTATTCAGGTAATTCCATTTAATATCCAGATTATGCACAAACCGGAATCCAGTGACGAGGAGGCAACAGAAATCGATGGTTAAACGAAGCAGACAGCTTTTAGCCGGACCATATATTGTCTGGATTATCGGCTTTATCATCCTTCCGGTTCTTATGATTCTTTACTATGCATTTACCGTTGCAGCCGGAGCTTTTACTTTTTCAAATGTTGCAGCCATTGCAGAACCGATTCATTTAAAATCTCTACTTTTGGCTTTGAAGCTGGGGATTCTTTCCACACTAATCTGTCTGGTGTTGTCCTATCCTCTTGCAATGATTTTAAATGGATTGCATATCCAGAAGCACAGCTTTATTGTGTTTATTTTTGTACTTCCTATGTGGATGAATTTTATGCTGCGTATTCTGGCATGGCAGATGCTGCTTTCCAACAACGGTATTATCAATACCTTTTTACAGTCCTTGGGATTTTCGGGAATTAACCTGATGAACACTCAGACTGCAGTAGTCTTTGGCATGGTATATGATTACCTTCCTTTTATGCTTCTGCCTATTTACAACTCTCTGGTGCGTATCCGAAAGGATATCATCGAAGCTGCAAAGGATTTAGGTGCCAATAATGTCACCGTATTCTTTAAAATTATTTTTCCGCTTACACTCTCCGGTGTCATAAGCGGCATTGTCATGGTATTCGTACCTGCCCTGACCTCCTTTGTCATCTCTGACTTACTGGGCGGCGGCAAAGTACTTTTAATCGGAAATGTGATTGAACAGTCCTTTATGCAGGGCATGGACTGGCACCTTGGCTCTGGATTATCTCTGGTGCTTATGGTATTTGTTCTGGTTTCCATGGCATTTATGAACGGAAAAGGAAAAGATGGGGAGGGAACTGCCGTATGGTAAAAAAGAGCATTGAACGAATTTATTTAATCCTGATTTTTCTTTTCCTCTACCTCCCAATCGGTGTTTTGATTGTACTGTCTTTTAACAATTCAAAATCCATACCGCTCATATAAAAGGCTTCATTACAGATCAGCTCTGACGGCATGAACTTATAGATCTCGTCAAACAATTTCTCAGAA
>USPJ01000303.1 GCA_900556645.1 uncultured Lachnospiraceae bacterium | reverse complement strand
TGTCATTTACAGTGCATTTCTCATAACCGTAAGCGATTCCTACTTCTTTTTCATCTACCCCCAGAGCCTCACTTAATTTTGCTTTGGTTCGCTCAATACGATTCATTTTTTCCGCCATCTTCCTGTCTGAAATTTGCTCGCATAGAATGCAGAACTCGTCACCACCTATTCGGTAAAGCCTTCCGGTCCTTCCCATAATTCCATTGACAATTTCTGCGGAAAGACGAATATAGGTATCCCCTTTCAGATGACCTTCTTTGTCGTTAATCTGTTTTAAACCATTCAAATCCATAACGATAATAAAACATTCCGTCCGTTCTTTGGCGATTTCATTCAGTTTATTTTGAAATGCCTGCCGGTTATAGGTCTGGGTCAGCGGATCATATTTGTAGGCTTTTTCATTTAAGAACAAGTAATAGGAAAAAATCGCAACAGCCACCGACGGCCATAGCAATAATACTTCCTCCCAAATTAGCTGCAACACAATCCCGCCAAATAAAATCACATAATTCCAATTCAGAAATCTTCTCTCCTCTTTTTCATAACGGTATCTGTTAATATAATTGGCTCCCACAAAAAGTACAAATCCATAGAGATTCAAAATAAGGTTCACAAAAAACAACGGACCTCTTATGTAATGGTTGTCCGGAGTGATTGTAAATACCCATCCGTTCCAAGTACTGCTGAGTGCCAGCAGACTTCCCACCACAATCGGTGCCACACTCTTTTTCCAGTTGCTTCGGATTTTCTCACTCTGCGTCAATGCAAAGAGATAGCTGCTCCAAGGTGAAAGAGAAAATTCAAAGCCATTGACTATACGAAGTATCCAATGGATTCCTTTTCCCGGTCTTCCCTCCAGAAGTGTACTGGTAACCGTCAGGAAAATAATGACGGTAACAATCATAGTAATTTCCTTTAATCTCTGCAAGGTCTGCCCGTCTAATATGCAATTCATCTTAATTGCCCTGTTGAGAACAATTAATATCATTAATCCTAAAATACTAGGTCCGATTTCTGCAATTCCCATTCCCATAGACTGTCTCCCACTAAAGTCCTTTTTCAAGTATACTATATTTCCGAAACGAAAAAAGCTCCGCCTTGGAGCTCTTTTGCTTATAATATCATTTAATAAATCCTATTATATCTGCTTATAATCCTAAAGGATTTTTTGTGGAATGTCAACAATTATTATTGAAAATATGACATTTACAATAATTCTATTATTTCAGACGGTTTTAATACCTTTCCTGCGGATACTACCTTCTCATTGATGACAAGTCCCGGCATACTCATGATTCCATAAGCCATAATTTTTTCCATGTCGGTTACATATTCCACCTCCATGTCAACTCCCGTTTCTTTCAGGGCCTTCTTTGTATTCTCATACATCTTGTGACAGGATTTGCAGCCTGTTCCCAGCACTTTAATACTTTGTAATTCCATTTTTTATCCTCCTATATTATATTTAAATGTGAATCAAAATATTCCTATTTTTATATCAACAGATACTGTATCTGATTAAAAAAGTACCCTACAATGACAATTCCAATGGTACAGATTGCCACAAATATTCCCAGTAATTTAGGCTTCACAGCTTTTTTTAGCATGATGATTGACGGCAGTGAGAGAGTGGTAACGCCCATCATAAAAGACAACACGACACCTAATCTTGCTCCCTTTGCAAGCAGTGCCTCGGCAATGGGAATACACCCGAAAATATCTGCATACATCGGTATGCCTGCAACAGTGGCAATAACTACGCCAAAGGGATTTCCGGTGCCAAGTATACTGACTATCCATTTCTCCGGTATCCAGTTATGGATTACCGCTCCCACAGCAATTCCCAGAACCACATAAGGCACTACTTTTTTTGCAGTGGACACCACCTGCTCCCATGCATATTTTAGACGGTCCGTTTTGGTTATTTCCTCCACCGGAAGGTCTATGGACTTCCCGTTTCGGATAAATTCCTGTACCTGATCCTCCAAGTGCATTTTTTCTATTAAGGTTCCTCCCACAACGGCTATGAGTAATCCCACCAGAACATATACAACTGCTACTTTCCATCCAAAAATGCTCATAAGCAGAACCAGTGAACCCAAATCCACCATGGGCGAAGAGATAAGAAATGAAAAGGTTACACCCAAGGGAAGTCCGGCACTGGTAAAGCCAATAAATAGCGGAATAGAAGAACAGGAGCAAAAAGGCGTTACCGTTCCGAGAAGGGCAGCAACCACATTCGCCCCTATCCCTTTCATTCCTCCCAGTATTTTCTTAGTTCTCTCCGGCGGGAAATAACTTTGAATATATGAGATAATCAATATCAAACATCCCAGCAGCACCATAATTTTAATAAAATCACCGTTCCTGTGTCGGACTTCTGACACCAGCTGTGCGAATTCCGTCAGTGTCTCTGCTGACTTTCCCACAATGCCACCGTAATGCCCTTTTCTGTGAATGGCAAAT
>USPJ01000302.1 GCA_900556645.1 uncultured Lachnospiraceae bacterium | reverse complement strand
ACTGTCAAAAATCCTCTGCCCGGAAATATAGGCTGCGGAAGCGACCACCATCTGCCCTTTCCCTCTGGATACATTCCTTACTGAAAAATGATACAGTGCCATTAACTGTCATCTCCCTTCTCTGTCTTTTTTACTGCTTCTGCAATCTGCTGTTGATCTTTGTGTAAGGCGGCTATATGAGCCTGCCGCACAATACTCTTGTTGTAACTGCTGTTCTGCAGTTGATTCATCATGTCCTGGACGTCTTCCTGTTCCAGATCTCTGGACAGCGGAAATACTTTCTCAAACTCTGCCCCTTTGACAATCAGCCGGTGGGAACGTTCCCTGCGTTCTACCAGCTTCTTCCGCTGCTCCAGAATGTTTTTGTGGTGAATTGCTGCCTCCAGTTCCTGTCTGCTCTTTTCCATGTTGGCCTTCAGTTCCTCCAATGACATGGATTCATACTTTGGATTTTTTGCTCTGCTCATTTTCTTGTACTCCTTCTTTTTTCTGTAAACAAAAAGAACCGGCTTATTCATGAATGCCGATTCCTGGGTATAAAAAACTGAGGTCGTTGTCCTGTGATTAGGAAATGCTGACCTCAGCGTTTTTGAAATATTTAATTGTTGCTCCTTGGAATGAAAGTCTTTGTCACCATTGTCGTATAAATTTAAACTCACATCCCATATCAGGATTTCTTTAATTCTTCCATATACAGTTCAGCTATATATGCCGGACCAGTGCACCACAGCTTTGTCTTCTCATCATACAGTGCTTTTCCTGTCTTTGAACACAAAAAATCTGTCAATACCTCGTTTCTGTCCTTGCCTGTCTCTTCTGCGATTTCATCTGTCACCATAGTGATCAGAAGGTCGATTGTATAATTCATTTTTTCCTTTGGAATTGTTACTTCAGCCATATCTTCTCACCTTTCACAAATTTCAGACACTCAATAGCTGCCTCAGTTTTAAAGCAGTATTGATCTTTCAATTTATTCGGCAGCAACTGTCTGATACAGAAATCGTCTGCTACTTTATCACCTGCAGTCCCAAAAGCACCCGCAAGATAAGCGGTAAGAGTAGCGTTTGTTGCATCATCCGCAATCTTTCCTGCAATGATATCATATTTTGCCATTTCACGTTCAACCTCAATAAACATTTTTTTCTTTCGGTGAGCGGCGATACAATGTAACCAGTCCACATCTGCATTTTCAAAAATATGCGTTTCAAGATTTTCTGAAAGTTTGAATTCAAAAGTTGAAATATATCCAAACTTCTGCCCCTCTTCAATTGTTCCGGTTGCGATGGCTTTGGCTATTGAGGTTCTCAGAAAACTTTCTTCCTGTTCCTTTGATGTGGTTAAATAAAATCCCTGTCCAAAATCTTTTCTCTTTGCACATTTGGCAAGATCTGGCTCTTTTACTTCACAATAACTTCCATGATAGAGAACAAATCCATCTTTTAACTCAAGCACTAATCTCTATCCCCTTTCTTTGCAAAAATTCAGTAATATCTTCAAGCACAGCTTCATCGCCTTCACAATGAAAAATCCCATAGCATTTTTCTATATATCCAAGAACATCGGCTTCTTTAAACAAGTGGATAATCTGTTCAACAGGTAAATGCCACTCTTCTGAAGCAAGCCGGATTAGTCTTGTTTGCATAAAAGTAATCTCTGTTTTCTCACTCATTATGAATCCTCCTCATTTTCTTAGTCAGTAAAACCGGAATTGTTGATTACCAAGGCATATTTCCAAATCGACTAATAAAAGTTACTGTTAGTCCGGTTTTATCAATCATTGCAAGTTTTACGATTGCGCCTGTACTGTTTGCTTTCCTCCGTCGACATTCAAATCTGTTGCCGTGGCACCTGGATCAGCGCAGTTCACCTCTTATGTCTTGGAGTCCTTTTGCATACTTCCAAAAGAACCCAGTCCGCTTGAAACATTTACGATAATAGTTTTATTTTTTCTCTCATTGTCATACAATGCACCTACTTCCCCAGAATTTATTTTACCACGTATTCTTCTGTTCGTCTGTCACCTGCATCGTATCTGCATTTACCAGATAAAAATCTACCAATTCGGTCTCGTAATTGCCATCCGGATATACTTTTTCTAACACCAGTTCTTCGCAGGAATTACCATCTGCATCTGTCTTGGAACCATTATCGTACAGACAGTATCTCACATTTACCGTATTACCGTTCTTTGTTTCCTGCGTTTCGCTGACGACAGCATAGACTTCTCCCTTTGCATTCGCCGTGTAACTGAACGCCATATTTTGAAGTGTATTCTGCTCCTGAAGGTAATTATAAACTGCCAGCATTGCATTTTGAATTGTCAGACCATCATGCTGCCCTTCTGTCTCGTAATCTTCTATGGTATTTCCACTCTGAATATCCTCTGAATCTGTTGAATTCTCTGTATCCAAATCCGGTAATTCTGTAGTATCCTCTTCTTGATTATCTTCTTCATCTATTGTATCCGAAGACCACCACAGACCATCCATACTCTGCATAACAAATGGATTATTGGTT
>USPJ01000301.1 GCA_900556645.1 uncultured Lachnospiraceae bacterium | reverse complement strand
CACAGATGTACAGAAGTAAATAATACGATGATTGGGAATACCGTCACCGTGATGGGATGGGTGCAGAAGAGCCGGAACAAAGGCGGAATTATCTTCGTCGATCTGCGTGATCGAAGCGGGATTCTGCAGGTAATCTTCGAAGAAGCAAACTGTGGTGAGGAGAGCTTCGCAAAGGCGGAGAAGCTTCGTTCCGAGTTTGTCGTTGCAATTACCGGTGAGGTTGCAAAGCGTGGCGGCGCAGTCAATGAGAATCTTGCAACCGGTGATATCGAAGTCATCGCGAAGGATATCCGTATCCTTGCAGAAGCAGCCGGTAATTTGAGAAAGCTGTCGGATGATTTGGATGAAGAGATGAAGTTCTTTAAACTTTAAAAAGAGTGAGTTGAGTGAATATGCAGATTTTGATTGGAATTTTTATACCCTTTGTTGGAACAGCTTTAGGAGCAGCCTGCGTCTTTTTTATGAAAGATGCCATGAATCAAAATATTCAGAAGGCATTGTTGGGGTTTGCTTCTGGAGTTATGGTGGCGGCATCTGTGTGGTCATTGCTGATACCTGCCATTGAAATGTCTGAAGACAAGGGGCAGCTTGCCTTTTTGCCTGCGGCAATCGGATTCGTTTTGGGAATCCTGTTTCTGCTGGGAATGGATCACTTGATACCTCATTTGCATATGGACAGTGATGTACCGGAGGGAATGCCAAGTAAGCTGAAAAAAACAACCATGATGGTATTGGCGGTTACACTTCATAATATACCGGAGGGAATGGCAGTTGGCGTAGTTTTTGCAGGAGCCATTACCGGAGAAGAGGGAGTGACCCTTGCGGGAGCATTGACGCTGGCATTGGGAATTGCCATCCAAAACTTCCCGGAGGGAGCCATTGTTTCCATGCCTTTAGTGACAGAGGGAAACAGTCGGGGGAAAGCATATCTCTACGGAATGTTATCGGGAATCGTAGAGCCTATAGCGGCAGGTATTACCATTGTTCTGCTGGGTCTGGTAACTCCGATGCTTCCTTATCTGTTGGCATTTGCAGCAGGAGCCATGATTTATGTGGTAGTGGAGGAATTGCTGCCGGAGGCATCCGCAGGGGAACATACCAATATCAGTACCATAGGATTTGCAACAGGATTTTTAATTATGATGATTCTGGACGTAGCACTTGGTTAAAATATAGAAAGCAGTCTTTGGACTGCTTTCTTTTCAATGAAAATATTTCAAACTCAAAAAGGAGATTATTATGGAATCTATGATTGAATCTGCAACAAAGTTCAAAGAGGAGTTAGTGGAAATCCGAAGAACCATTCATCAACATCCGGAGGTGGGACCGGTTCTGCCAAAGACCAAAGAATTTGTCAGTAAAAAATTAAAAGAATATGGGTATGAGCCACAAGAAATATGTGAAAGCGGCATTGTTGCCACCATTCAGGGAGAACAGCCGGGAAAAACCATATTATTACGTGCCGATATGGATGCATTGGCAATCCGGGAGAAGGCAGCCCTTTCCTTTGCATCAGAAAATGGTGCCATGCATGCCTGTGGTCACGATATGCATGCCACAATGCTTTTAGGGGCGGCAAAATTGCTGAAACAATATCAAAAAGATATCAAAGGAACGGTAAAGCTGGTTTTCCAGCCGGATGAAGAAGGGTTTACCGGGGCAAAATCTATGATAAAAGCCGGAGTTTTAGAAAATCCTCACGTGGATGCGGGAATGGCATTGCATGTTCATTCCGGCACACCTACGGGAATGATTCTTGGCGGAATGGGTACCAGTATGTCGGGCTGCACCCTGTTTCGGATTCGTGTAAAAGGAACCGGTTGTCACGGTGCTATGCCGGAAACAGGAGTGGACCCTATCAATATTGCGGCACACATCCATCTTGCGTTACAGGAAGTTATTTCCCGGGAGATTTCACCTACGAAGCCGGCAGTCCTGACTATCGGTAAATTTGTGGGTGGAGAAGCCCCGAATATTATACCGGAGGAAGTTATTTTGGAGGGAACCATCCGTACCTTGGACAAGGAACTTTCCCAACAGATTTATAAAAGGATTCAGGAGATTTCAACTCAGACCGCAGCTCTGTTTCGAGGTACAACAGAGGTAACAGAGCTTGCCTCGGCACCGCCTTTGTTTAACGACAAGGAGATGGTCAAAGAAATTGCAGGATATATTCAGGAAATTTATGATTCCCAGAAGGTGGTCTTGTTTGAAGAAGGCGGTATGGGTTCAGAAGATTTTGCATCCTATACCTATGAGATACCTTGCAGTTATCTCCTGTTGGGTGCGGGTACAGCTCAGGAAAATGAATTGTACGGAAAACCGATGCACAATGAGTGTGTGGTGTTTAATGAGGATATTCTTCCAATTGGAAGCAGCATCTATGCTTACAGTGCTTTAAAATGGTTGGAGAACCATGCATAAGAAAAGACTCATACTTTCCTTTTGTTCGGATAGAATAAAATAAGACTTGAAAAAATCTGGAAAAGCATTAAAATAATAGTAACAATTATTAGTAT
>USPJ01000300.1 GCA_900556645.1 uncultured Lachnospiraceae bacterium | reverse complement strand
ATCTTAATCTAGATTTTCTTTGCCTGTACGTTCCACTTCATCAATCACTTTGAGCAGATACTGACCGTATTGGTTTTTCAGCATCGGTTTGGCAAGGTCACGCATCTTATCTGCCGTTATCCAGCCCTTGCGATAAGCAATTCCTTCCAGACAAGCCACTTTCAAACCCTGACGTTTTTCAATGACTTCTATATAAGTCGAAGCTTCTGCCAATGAATCATGCGTTCCCGTATCCAGCCAGGCAAAACCGCGTCCCAACGTCTGTACTTTCAGTTCACGATCTTCTAGAAAACGCTGGTTCACTGTCGTTATTTCCAGTTCGCCACGTGCGGAAGGTTTGATGTTCTTGGCCACTTCCACTACTTTGTTGGGATAAAAATAGAGGCCCACCACTGCATAATTTGATTTGGGCTGTTCCGGTTTTTCTTCGATGCTCAGGCAGTTACCTTCCGCATCAAATTCTGCCACACCATAACGTTCCGGATCGTTCACCCAGTAACCGAATACAGTGGCTTTTTGTTCTTCTTCCGCCATACGCACGGCTTCACGAAGAAGAGAACTGAAACCGTTACCATGGAAGATATTGTCGCCTAATACCAAACATGCAGAATCATTACCAATGAATTTCTCTCCGATAATAAAGGCTTGTGCAAGACCATCGGGAGAAGGTTGTTCGGCATACTCGAACTTCACACCATAGTCTGATCCATCGCCCAAAAGACGCTTAAAGCCGGGCAGATCATAGGGAGTGGATATAATCAGAATCTCACGGATGCCTGCCAGCATCAAGACTGAAATAGGGTAGTAAATCATCGGTTTGTCAAAGATGGGGAGAAGCTGCTTGCTTACTCCCTTGGTGATGGGGTACAGACGGGTACCGCTACCACCGGCGAGAACAATTCCTTTCATACGAATAAGTTATAGTGTTTGTTATTTTAAATGTACTTTAAATATCACTCCGCCTGACAAATGCTTACATTCTGTCATTTCTACCACAGCATTAATATAATCTTTCCAAAAACTATATTTTAACCCACAGTTTATGGTACGACTGTCGTATTCAGCCATTACATTAAGATTGTTTAATGCCTTCACAAAGAAATTTGTACCCGATAGATAAAAATGAAAATTTACTCCAACAGCCGGACCGTTTAAATGATAGTCTTTCCGTTTATTGTATAAATAAGCAACATGAATGCCTAGCTCTCCCCTATTTTTGAAATAAAAATGCTTAGTACCAGCTATATAATATCGGTTCCAATGTCCATTACCCATCTCTCCTACTCCACCAATGCCATAATCATCTTTATCAGAATTTCCTAATATATCATTGGTACTTGGATCATTCGCACCCAATACAATCTGAGGAGTCCATTCTTTCCACCACCCTTCCTTCCATATACGCAACCGCCCTGAAAACTGTCGGTCCTGGTTACAATATTTCCCCCAAACGGAAGGTGGGAAATAAGTACTACCGTGTTCTGCCTTATGCAAGGTACAAGTATATCCGATTTCGAGCCAAGGAAAAATGGTGATATTAATGTAGTAATTAAACGTATGATAATTCCAATGGGCAGGAGTAGCAGCCACATCCAAATAAGAAGCTCCGAACAGGAATGTCTTATCCCGTTGCATATCGGCAGTAGGCATGTGCAGAAGTCCGGTGGTTCCATACACATACTGAGAAAAACCTTCCTGCCATATCATACACAGCAGAAAAACAAATAAAATTTTCTTCATTAAAACAAAAGGCAGGAAAAACAACAATCAACCTTGTTCCTTTTCAAATTTATCACGATAAAAATTATAGTTTAAAGAACGGTATCCGGAGAACAGTCTTTTTAAATAATATTGATTGGCAAAATGTACACTTGTCAAACAACGCAACAATCTATAAGGCAAATTGCTTTTGCCTTCATCCAACAACACCATTAGGATGAATGCCGTTTCCTCTTGTGCGGAAAGTTGTCTATACTCTTTTTTTGCCAAAACCTAATTATTCATGATGATATCATGAACAAAGGTAGCAATTTATTGTTTCTGAGAAAGTAACCAATAAAAATATTTTTCGTGTTTATCTATCAAACTTTCCCATGAGTATTCGTTCCTGATTACTTCAATATTACGGGCTGTATATTGAATCTTGCTTCCCTCCGCAATCGTGTCAATACGGTTAAGATATTCAGTGACTTTGTCTGCCGAAAGATAATAGAAAGCATTCTCCTTCAGTACGGCACGGTTGAAAATATTGTCATGAGCAAAGATGAAACAGCCTGCCGCCATCGCCTCAAGCAGGGAAGGATTTGTTCCTCCCACACTGTGACCGTGGAAATAGGCCTTTGAGAAATGACGGACTGAATCCAGCTTTTTGAAATCATAGATGCCGCCGACAAATTCCACGTTTCTCTCGTTCCCGTATTTCTCTACAAGTTCTTTACCATGAGGCGTGTTTGTCTTGCCGACCACAATCAGCGGTCTGCGTCCGTTCTCTTTGGAGTGCAGATAACCTTCTATCGCCATCACGATGTTGTTTTCC
>USPJ01000299.1 GCA_900556645.1 uncultured Lachnospiraceae bacterium | reverse complement strand
GGCTGCATAAGGGGCCATGGTTTTCAAGATCCGAAGATGTGTTTCCAGTGTGGTAATCCTGTCGCACATCCAGTCTTTGTCTTTATAATATTCCCGAAGTTCATTAAAATTAATCTGCGAACTGTTCAACGCTTCTCTGGAAATATAGCGATTTGGCCGGTTCATGATCTCCAGAAAATTCTTCCTGCTCCTGTCTCCTGTTTTCCGCATCTTCTCTGATTGCAACTGCCATATTGTAAATATAAACCGGTTTTCTCACAATTACCTTATTCATCTTTCCTGAGATTCCGATTTCTTCCTGAATTCCCGCCATGGCAACAAACCGGACATTTTTTACGGTCTTTGCATACTCTCCAATCCGTTTTTGTCCGCTGACATAATCATAAAACAAAATTGTTCCCGGTTCATCAACAATTATTTCTTCCAACTTTCCAAGACTCCGAACCGGCACTACTTGCAACTGCATTTTGTTTCCGCCTTCCAGAATGCTTTCCATATAGGAACGGTTTGGCTCATACACGTAAACTCGGTACTGTTCCGGGTGTTCCATTTTCACAAAGGACTGTTCTTCTAACATCTTCTGCTCTACCCGAATAGTAACTATCGTGCCTTCTCCATAAGTACTCTCAATTTCAATATTCCCATGCATCTGTTCTGCAATTTTTTTGTAATAGCAAGCCCCAGTCCGGTTCCCTCCTGCTGCCGATTTTTTTTATAATCCGCTTGGGAAAATGCCGTAAACAGACTTCCCATCTCCTCTTTTCGGATACCAATTCCCGTATCCGACACCCGGAAAATTAATTCACATTTATTTTCGGACTTCTTTTCCCACTCCACCTGTAACAGAATCTTTCCCTTTTCTGTAAACTTTACCGCATTGGAAAGAATATTTAGCAGCATCTGACGGATTCTTCCGTCATCCCCTTCTAAGAGACTTGGTATATTCTCTTCCATCCGAATCAATAGAATAACATCTTTTCCTATCAGTCGGGTCGCAATCAGATTCTGCAAATCGGTTACTACCTTTCCCAAATCATAAGGCACCTCTGCCAATTCCAGCTTCTCTGCATCCATCTTAGAAAAATCTAAAATATCATTGATAATTGCCAATAGATTATCCGAAGCATTTCTTATCGTATCCACATATTCCCGCTGAGTCGCCGACAGTTCTCCCTTCATTAAAAGCTCGCTCATTCCCACAATGGCATTCATCGGTGTTCGAATTTCATGACTCATATTGGCAAGGAAGGTACTCTTACTGCGATTTTCCATATTTGCTTCTTCCGCTTTTGCAATAAGTTCTTTTTTATAAACCTCATAAAAATGTACTACACTCAAAAGACTGATAATCAGAACACTATAGATTATCACATACATGGTATATTTTATAGCTGTCATCTCTCCATGCAAAAATTCCGGATATATCAATGGCATGACGATTAAAATCATTATCGTTCCTATTGCATAGATATAGAACAGAGGCTTATCCGCAAACATTGCAATCATGATTGCTGCACAACAAAACACAAGAATCGGATGAACCAAATTTTCCACTTCTACAGAAATCATGTAAGTCGCCATCAAAATGCAGAACAAAGTAAGCAACTCTACCATTCTTTGGTTTTTTGAAATCAAAAAAGCAAGTAGCGGAGGCAGTAGAAAAAGAGCTGAATAAATCATAATATGAAAGAAAGTTGCTCTCTCATAACAAAAAGCTCCGTAAATCATATGCATGGCTAAAAGACCGCCAAATACAGCCAGGCATACTCTCATCGTTTTTCGATATTCTAGCAATCTTCTGCTTCCTTTCTCTTTCGTCTAATCCAGTTCTTCTAACATCTCCTTCACAGTCTTTCCGATTATCGGATGCCGGAAGCCGGGTGCAATCTCCGCCAAAGGTTCCAATACAAATCTGCGGTTTTGCAAATCCACATGGGGGATGGTTAGTTCTTCCGTTTCAATGCACTCTCTGTCATAAAATAAAATATCCATATCTAATGTACGGGGACCCCAATGGATTTTCCGTTCTCGTCCCGCCTCTGCCTCAATTTTATGAAGCAGCTCCAACAGCTCCTCCGGTGTCAAAAGTGTCTCCATTTCCAGACAGCCATTTAAAAAATCCTCCTGCTTTACACCGCCGTAAGGCTTTGTCTGAATCAGTTTCGATACCTGTAAAACCCTGCAATCTTCATGATGCCTTAATTTTTCAATTCCCTGACGGATATATTCCTCCCGGTTTCCCAAATTAGACCCAAAGGAAAGATACACCTTATTCCATCCACGGATAATCTCCACAGATACTGCCTCTAACGGAAGTCCGATAGGTGCCCAAGGTTTCTGAATCTCCAGCTTTACCTGACGCAGTCTTGGGATCTCTCTCAACAATGCCTCCGCCAAATGTTCCGCAGCCGCCTCTATCAGTTGATAGGTGTTCTTTTTCATAAACTCTGCCATATACTGACTGACTTCTCCGTAATGAATGGATTCCTCCAAGGTATCTCTTCTTCCTGCTTTACGGGTGTCTGTATATAAAGTTGCATTTATC
>USPJ01000298.1 GCA_900556645.1 uncultured Lachnospiraceae bacterium | reverse complement strand
ATGACTGTGGTATCCATACCATCTAAGGTACCTTTAAGTTGTGCATACTCAAAAACCATTGCCTCCAACGGCGTGTTTCCGGTACGCTCACCGATTCCAAAAAGAGAACAGTTTACGCCGCAGGCACCATACAGCCATGCTGTGGTGGAGTTGGTCACTGCCTTGTAAAAATCATTGTGTCCATGCCATTCTATCAACTCGCTAGGTACTCCCGCATGGGTGGTCAATCCGTAGATAATCCCCGGTACGCTTCTTGGAATTACGGCACCCGGGAAATTCACCCCGTATCCCATGGTATCGCAGGCTCTTATCTTAATCGGTATCTTGTACTCTTCCATCAGCTTCATCAACTCTAAACAGAACGGAATTACAAATCCGTAGATATCAGAACGGGTAATGTCCTCTAAATGACATCTCGGGGAAATTCCGGTTTCCAGACATTCCCGGATGACACTGAGGTACTGGGTCATTGCCTCTTTTCTGGTCATCTTCATCTTATAAAAAATATGATAATCCGAACAGCTTACCAGAATACCGGTCTCCCGTAGTCCCAAATCCTTTACCAGTTGGAAATCCTTCTTGCTGGCACGTATCCAGCTGGTAACCTCTGGAAACTCATAGCCTAGCTCCAGACATTTGTCCACTGCATCCCGGTCTTTTTTACTGTATAAAAAGAATTCGCTCTGACGGATAATTCCCTTTGGTCCTCCCAATTTATGCAGATATTCATAGATGGTGGCTATCTGTTCTGCCGTATACGGAGCTCTGGACTGCTGACCGTCCCGGAAAGTGGTATCGGTAATCCAAATTTCCTCCGGCATATTATGGGGTACAATTCTGTCATTAAATGCAATCTTAGGAATTTCATCGTATGGAAACAAGTTCCGAAACACATTTGGCTGCGGAACATCGTTTAACTGATAAAAATGCTCCTCTAACTGCAACAGATTCGTCTTTTCGTTCTTAATTACTTCTCTTGTGATTCCCAATTCGTTCATTCCTGTTCCTCCTGTCTGAACCTCTCTGAATAAGCTTGTATTCTTTTACACAAAAAATGCATAATCGTATACAATCTCAACTTGCGTATTATTGTATACAATTATGCATTTGCTTGTCAAGTATGTTTTCAAAAAGAAACTTTTACTGCATAGGGATTGTTTGGAATTCCTACCACAACTTTCTTAGAAATAATTTTTAAAATATGAATGACACACTGATACATCTTCCGAAATACAATCTTATCCCGTACCAGATACAGCATTTCTCCACTTTCCGAGCGGCTTGCCTCCAAATCACAGACACACACAATAACAATCTCGCCCTCCTCTTGGCAAATCTCCGCTGTAATTTTGTATTTTCCCAGTTGTTCCTCTATTAGTCTCGCCATAAGGTAGAGGGAATAGCATACCTTAGGAACGAGTCCTCCTTCTATTTCTGTTTCTAACAAATTTTTTAAATAAAAATATTTTCCTTCTTCTTTATTTTGAAATTCTTCTACCAGAAGTTTTTTATCCATCTCCCATGTTCTTGGCTCTAAGATATAATATTTGATAAAAGCTTTATAGACATCTTCCATAAAAAGATATAACTTTTTCTCACCGGAAACCGAATCAATCCTTGCATCCAACTTTAAATTATTTCTCACAATTCCCATGACGGTGCGGAACATAATTTCGTATTCGGAATTCCGTTCCTCTATCTCTTCTAATATTTCTGCATATTTTTTATCAAAAATTTCCAGTTCCTGCTGTTTTTGTTCCTTCTGGCGAAGTTTCTGTACCAATGTTTCCTTAACATGAATGGCAGATTCTATAGGCACCAACAAATCCTCTGCAAATTTACAGGGTTTTAGAATCAGCTTGTACACACCGATACGATTGATTGCCGACAGGGTTTCCCGAATATCTTCCGCCTTTGAAAGTGCTATCCGAATGGTATCCGGTGACATCAATCTGCACATATAAAACAGCTCCTCGCCACTCATAACCGGAAGCTCCAATTCACAGAGAAAAACATCTATTTCTCCCTTTTCCAAAATACTCAAGGCCTCCTCCGGACTTCTCACAAAATAAAATTGCATACTTTCCGGTGCTACCTCCAGCATTTTTTCTATTTTTTCCAAAAGGAAAAAAGACCGTTTTTCTTGTATGGGACAGAAGTCATTTCTCCGGTAGTATAGCCGGTAGCTTCAATAGTTTTTCGGAGTACTGCTTCATCTAATGGTTCTTCAGATAGAATGACCGCTTCTCCTTTGGAATGGCTTGATTTCACTTTTTTCACCGAAAATGCATTCCGAACTGCTTCGTTAATATGTGCTTCGCACATGGTGCAGGCCATACCAGTAATCTTTATTGTTGTCTTAATCATAATCTCTCTTCCTTTCATGTCATGTTAAAAATCTTATTTTTTCTAATATCCTGATTATTGCACAGTGTGAGTCTGTTTTCTATCATCCTGCTGCAAGATAGTTAGTAGTATCTAATATTATTTTAATGCAACTATCCACCCTGTGCAAGAAAAACATTGTCACTTCAATGTAAATTTATTATAAAAAATTA
>USPJ01000297.1 GCA_900556645.1 uncultured Lachnospiraceae bacterium | reverse complement strand
TGTTTATAACAGAAATACCATAAGTTTGAAAGGATGGAAAATGCAATGGGTATGTATTGTTTTGGAATCGATGTAGGTGGAACCACCATAAAAATGGGACTTTTTGAAATGAGTGGACAGCTCTTGGAAAAGTGGGAGATTCCCACCCGTACAGAAGAGCATGGTAAATACATTTTAGATGACATTGCAAAACAGGTAGAAAATAAGTTATTGGAGAAAGATATTTCCAAAGAGGAAGTGGCAGGAATCGGCGTGGGAGTGCCGGGGCCAGTAAAAGAAGACGGAACAGTTATCAAATGTGTGAATCTAGGATGGGGAGTTTTTAATGTGACAGAAGCCCTGTCCGAAAAGACGGAATTACCGGTAAAGGCAGGCAATGATGCCAATGTGGCAGCTCTGGGAGAAATGTGGCAGGGCAGCGGAAAAGGCAGTCAGGACGTATTACTGGTTACCATAGGAACCGGAGTGGGAGGCGGAATTGTCATCGGAGGAAAAATGGTTGCCGGTTCCAACGGAGCAGCCGGGGAAATCGGACATATTCTGGTGGATTCCAAAGAGAAAGAATATTGCACCTGTGGAAAACGGGGATGTCTGGAACAGTTTGTGTCTGCCACAGGTATTGTACGCATGGCAAAAAAAGCCTTGGCAGAGCAGGAGTGGAAAACACCTCTGCGAGAAATTGAGAATCTGACAGCAAAGGATATTTTTGAGGCGGCAAAACAGAGTGACGCTTTCGGAGAAAATCAAGTGGAACAGTTGGGAGAAATCTTGGGAACAGCCATTGCCAACATTTCCTGCGTAGTAAATCCTGAGGTTATTGTTATTGGGGGCGGAGTCTCCAAAGCAGGTTCTATTTTAATTGAGGTGCTGAACAAGTATTTTATGGAAAAGAGCTATCATGCGTCCCAAAATGCAAGGATTGTTCTGGCAAAGCTAGGAAATGATGCGGGAATCTACGGTTGTATCCGAATGCTTATAGAATAGTTTTTTAAGGGGGATACATACTAAAGCAAAAGTATGTAAAGGAGGTCCCCTATGAATTACGATGCCATAGAAAGAAAGCGGAAAGAGGAAAAACATGACGTTATCAAAAATACTCAGTTGGATTACCGCCCGGTAATTGAAGATGGAAGAGTGGATGAGCGGATTCAGAATCAAAAATACGGGCAGGGAAATTACAGAGACCCGGAGCACAGTATTTACCGGGATAAGAACACAAATCTCATGGGAAATAGAGATGATGCTTGTGGAAAAGCAAACGAAGAGTTATAATATCCATAGGAATACTATGAATATTGGGAGGCGGTACAGATGAAGGTATCGACAAAAGGAAGGTATGCACTGCGGTTAATGATTGATTTGGCATTGCATGATGAAGGAAAATATATTGCATTGAAAGACGTATCCGAGAGACAGAATATCTCTGTGAAATATCTGGAACAGATTGTAACCCCTTTAAACCGTGCAGGACTGTTGAAAAGCGGAAGAGGAGCACAGGGAGGTTACCGTCTTGCCCGAAAGGCATCGGAGTATACCACGAAAGAAATTCTCTATGCAATCGAGGGCAGCTTTGCACCCATTACCTGTCTGGAGGATGATGAGAATCAATGTGAAAATTATGGAACCTGTGGAACGGTAGAATTTTGGCAGGGATTGTATCAGGTAATTTCCGATTATCTGGAGAAAACAACCTTGGAAGATTTGGTGGAAAATCAAAAAAATAAAATGGGCGGAAATTATTATATTTAACCTAGACAAACAAAAAAAAGTATGATAATATAATTAGGTACGATTTTTGTCGTGCCTATATCGATGCGTGGCTCAGTTTGGTAGAGCGCTGCGTTCGGGACGCAGAGGTCGCAGGTTCGAATCCTGTCGCATCGATTGAGAGAATCCTTGCATAAGAGGAAAACGAAAAACAGCACTTCATAATGAAGTGCTGTTTTTGATTTTGGTAACTATGAATGATTTGTCCATTTCGTGATGCTTTACGCATGGGAAGCAATTAAGGAAATCACCCCGATAACCAGTAGAATCGGTAATGCAACAGAGGTTAGTCCGGCTATTACAAGCCCTATTAAAATTAATGGTAAAAATATAATGGTAAATAATATTTTTATGACTCCCCATGACGCTTTTATGGCAAATACCAATAGGTTTCCAAATACAACTAACATCAAAATTACAAATAATGCGGTTAACATTTTTATCGTCCACCTTTCTTTATTTCTTTTTCGTGAAATTGGGAAATGTCCTCGAGTCCCAATTTTTTGCTAAAATCTTCCTGTTCATACATTTTTTCCAGCAACAGGCACATCTGGATTCTTCTTTCGATGCTCATGCTCTTTTTCATATAACTCACCTATTTTCACCGGACAAAAGTGATTTCCTTTTATATGCTTATAGTTTATAATAAAAGAACAGTATAATAAACCTGCAGAAGACTAATATAGAATAATCTAATTTGGTGAAATCTGCAAATTAACATTAAGAAAAGGAAATTTTTATGGGAAGAAAATCAACAAAAGAGAATAAAAATATATATCAGACAAGTCGTGAG
>USPJ01000296.1 GCA_900556645.1 uncultured Lachnospiraceae bacterium | reverse complement strand
AAAATGAACTTTGGACAGAATCTTTCCGGTCATCACCACATGGCTTTCCATGATTTTACGTTCTTTCTCTGTCAAGGTTCCCTTGCGGATATTCAGACATTCCCATTCTTCCTCTGTAAAATATGATCTCTTTTCTCCCTCTGGAGTTTCGCAGATTTTTCCCTTTAACTGCTTCAAATGTTCCACATCCCCATCGGGTAAAAATCCTTTTCCGTTTATTTCTTCTATGAATTGGAGGGTATCACACAAATATTGCTGTTCCTGCTCCCATTCCTCTTCATTGATTTTTCCCTGAAGCTTTCGAATTAAGCAATAGCTCTGAAAAAGCTTGAACCGCTCCCGGATTTCCTCCAGCCGTGTTCCCAGCCGTGTAGGTTTGTTCATGACCTCCAGAGGAACAATCATTTTTCCGATGTCATGAAGCAAGGCTCCCATCACAAGCTGTTCCCTTCTCTGGGTGTCGAATCCCTCCGGGAACTTTCCCTTTTGGTATTCCTCTTCCAGATATTCCGCCACCTTTTCAGCATAATGGGCCACCTTCCTTGTATGAGAAGCATTGTATGGCGTTCTTTCGTCAATGGCGGTAGCCAGTGCCTCTGTAAAAGACCACATCTGTTCCTTTAACTCCTCCGTATACCTCATATCCGAAAGAGTAATGGCAGCCTGAGACGCCAAGGACAAAATGATAAATTCATATTCCGGATCAAAGGCTATAATCTCTCCTTTTTCATTTAATGCATTGATTAGCTGCATAACCCCGATAACCTCTCCCTCATGATTGGCAAGAGGAATGACCATCATGGATTCCGTATGATATCCGGTCAATCCGTCATATTTCTTAGGTCCCGAAAAATCAAAGGTGTCATTATTCCAGACATCCCTAATGCGAATTGGCTTTCTGTGAATTGCCGAATAAGCACATACATTCTGTTCCTCTAAAGGAACCGGCGGTAAATCGATAGTTTCCCCGTTTTCCCCCCGGCTGATTCCCATAGACAGTGTTTTCATCACTTTAAACACCAATGCATTCTCTTCCAAAACATACAAGGTTCCTGCATCGGCAGAGGTTATATTCATACTCTCCACCAATATCTTTTCTAACAGCTTATGTCTGTCTTTTTCTGTGGTAAGTGAAATTCCGATATTTAGTATTTTTCTAAACTGTACCTGTCCCAGCTCCATCTCCTAATCCTCCAGAAGGTTTCCCAAAAACCTCATTGATTCTTCATAAGCCTCTAAATTCTGTACCTCTATCAAAACAGACGGAGCCTTCCCTTTCTCCATTGTCTTCATCTGTTCTTTCCATTGTTTCCAGTCAATGCTTCCTGTTCCCACAGGTCTGTGCTGATCCTCTGTTTGATTATTGTCATTGATATGCATATGTTTGATATAAGGCATACACGCACACATCCATTCCTGCTGTGAGCAGGGTGTCAATGCCGCATGTGCATAATCCAGACAGATTCCAAAGTTGGTAACGTCCTTCATTTTTTCTGCAAATGCCGCCAACAGCTCCGGGTCCTGATCAAACATATTTTCCATATACACCTCTAAATCCGTATATTCTGCACATAGCTGCCGGAAAAATTCCTCATTCTTTTTAAGCCAATTTTCCACATATGCACTTTGCTTGAAATTTGCCAGCAATCCGGTGTGAAATACAACGCCTTTTACCTGTAATCTTTTTCCAATCTCCATGGACTGTCTGATACATTGTTTGGAGTATTCCGCAATCACTGAATCAGAACTGTGTACCGTCATATCCAAAAATACTCCATGAAGTGTATCCTTGGCGGTATCACGGTTTAAGCCCTGATATAAACGGATTCTTTTTTCAACTTCCTGCTTATTACCGTATACTTCCGGCAGAAAAAAATCATTATATTCAAAAGCGGCATGGTATTTTTTTGCCAGAGCAGCCGACTCCTCCAAACGTTCTATCTCCGGAATCAGCAACGTTTGAATTTTCAATTTATCGTTTCTCCTTTCACTTCATCCAAGGAATACACCAAAACGCCCTTCGCTTTTCCTTTTAACGGTATTTCTCCTATGGCTGTGGCCTCTACTCTGTCTTTCACCGCCTCATAAACTGCCTGACTAATCAAGATTTGTCCTGATTTTGCATTGCTTTCTAATCTGGCAGCCGTATTTACGGTATCTCCGATTGCCGTGTAATCCATTCGTACCTCGCATCCGATATTTCCCACTACTGCCGGACCGCAGTTGACTCCTATACCAAAGCCCACCTTTTTACCGTATTTTTTCATTATTTTTTCTTCCAGTTCCTTGGAACCGGCGGCAATGTCCCGGGCTGTGCAAACGGCACGGAAAACATAGTCATCCAAGTCAAAAGGTGCATTGAACACTGCCATGGTGGCATCTCCCACGAATTTATCCAGGGTTCCGTTATTTTGGAATATGGCATTGGTGGTCAAACTCAAATACTCATTTAAAATTTCCACCACCTGCTCCGGTTCCATGGATTCGGACATGGTGGTAAATCCTCTAATATCTACAAATAGAACGGCAATTTCCCGATTTTCGCCACCCAGTTTAATCTCTA
>USPJ01000295.1 GCA_900556645.1 uncultured Lachnospiraceae bacterium | reverse complement strand
TCGCGGCATTGAAGAGTGTAGGACTCCCGGAAGAAATTTATTATCACTCACCTTTTGACCTTTCCGGAGGACAAAAGAGAAGAGTGGCAATAGCAGGTGTTCTGGCTATGAAACCGGAGGTGCTGATTTTGGACGAGCCTACCGCAGGATTGGATCCCAAGGGACGGGATGAGACACTGGATCAGGTGGCAAAGCTTCATGAGGAACAGGGAATCACGGTAATTCTGGTATCCCACAGCATGGAAGATGTGGCAAAATATGTGGGAAGAATCATCGTAATGAACCAGGGAGAAGTGATGTTTGACGATACGCCAAAGCAGGTGTTTGGCCATTATAAGGAATTGGAGTCAGTAGGACTGGCAGCACCGCAGGTAACCTATCTGATGCATGAATTGCACGATGCGGGGATTCCGGTGACCACAGATGCCACCACAGTGGCGGAAGCAAAAGAAGAAATCTTAAAAAAGTTGGGACGATAAGATGTTACGAGATATTACCATAGGACAATATTATCCGGCAGATTCTGTCATTCATAAATTAGACCCAAGGGTAAAGTTATTTGCAACCCTGCTCTTTATTATTTCGTTGTTTTCCTTCCGAAATATATGGGGCTTCTTAGTTGCGACTATTTTTATGTTCAGCTTTATCCATTTTTCCAAAGTACCGTTGGGTTACATGGTAAAGGGATTGAAAGCCATTGTGGTTTTGATGATTATTACTGCAATTTTTAATCTGTTTTTAACCAACGGAAAAGAACTGGTCTCTTTCTGGATTTTTACCATTACTTATGAGGGTCTGAGAAATGCAATTCTTATGGCAATTCGTTTGACCTATTTGATTCTGGGAACTTCGGTTATGACCCTAACCACTACACCAAATGAGCTGACGGATGGTTTGGAGAAATCCCTTAGTCCGTTGAACCGTATTCATGTACCGGTACATGAGATTGCCATGATGATGTCCATTGCTCTTCGCTTTATTCCAATTCTTGTAGAAGAAGCGGATAAAATTATGCGGGCACAGATGGCCAGAGGTGCAGATTTTGAGACCGGCGGTATTATCAAAAAGGCAAAAAATATGATTCCGTTGCTAGTACCTCTTTTTGTATCGTCATTCCGCCGAGCCAACGATTTGGCAATGGCAATGGAAGCCAGGTGTTACCATGGAGGTACAGGGCGAACCAAAATGAAGCCTTTGACCTATGCAGCCAGAGATTACAAAGCATATGCAATTATTTTACTGTACTTCATCATTATGATGATATTGAGATTTGCAGTATCTGTGGGAAATTTCTGATAATGGCGGTGGAAATATGAAACGTGTCATGTTGATAGTGGCATATGATGGAACGGAATATTGCGGTTGGCAGATTCAGCCCAACGGCGAAACCATAGAGGGAGTTCTGAACAGAGAACTGACCCATCTGTTGGGAGAAAAGATTGTGGTTACAGGTGCCAGCAGAACTGATGCAGGAGTTCATTCCTGCGGCAATGTGGCGGTTTTTGATACATCGGCACGGATGCCGGCGGAGAAGATATCCTATGCTTTGAACCAGAGACTCCCGGAGGATATTGTGGTACAGTTTTCGGGAGAGGTTCCGGCAGAGTTTCATCCGAGACATTGTAATAGTAGGAAAACCTATGAATATCGAATATTGAATCGGGAATTTCGAGACCCTAACCGCAGAAAGAATACACATTTTTATTACCGTCATCTGGACATAGATGCTATGCAAAAGGCAGCGGAATATCTGGTGGGAGAGCATGATTTCAAAAGCTTCTGTTCCATTCGGGCAGAGGTGGAGAGTACGATCCGCACCATATATGAGCTGAAGGTGTCGGAAGAGAATGAGCTGATTACCATCCGCATTACGGGGAGCGGATTTTTATACAATATGGTTCGCATCATTGCGGGAACCTTGATTCAAGTGGGAGCAGGAGAACGAAGTCCACAGGAGATGCAAGAGATTTTAGAGGCAAAAAACCGGAAGGCGGCAGGCCCTACGGCACCAGCAAAAGGACTGACAATGATTGGTATAGAGTTTGAAAAATTTCTTGACACGCATGGGAGTGTGTACTATAATATTTAAGTCTGACGTAGTGAAGAAATGTGGCTCCATAGCCCCGGAGCAACATTTTACTATAAAAACAATGTACCTTACGGCAATATTTTCGGACATTGATATTGCAAAGGTGAGAAGATTTTAAGGAGGTCAACCAATGAAGACTTTTATGGCAAGCCCTGCTACAATCGACAGAAAATGGTATGTAGTAGATGCTACAGATATGACATTAGGACGTTTAGCATCTGAAATTGCAAACGTATTAAGAGGAAAAAAGAAACCGATTTACACACCGCATATGGATACCGGTGATTATGTAATCGTTGTTAATGCAGAGAAAATCAAAGTAACAGGCAAGAAATTAGATCAGAAGATTTACTATCATCACTCCGATTATGTAGGTGGTATGAAAGAGACTACATTAAAAGAGATGTTAGCAAAGCATCCTGAAAGAGTTATCGAATTCGCAGTAAAAGGAATGCTTCCAAAAGGACCTTTAGGAAGACAGATGTACAAGAAATTATT
>USPJ01000294.1 GCA_900556645.1 uncultured Lachnospiraceae bacterium | reverse complement strand
CTTTATTATATCACAAAATTCTTCCTTATATTTATAATATCATGATTTGAAAAGAATCTCAAAATTTACTTTCGATCTGCAAAATTTAACTGAATCAAGTAAATCCCCTGCTTCTTCAGTAAAAAGTAGACAGGATTACTGTTGCAGATTTTTGTTTTTCCACAGTTTATCATCTCTTTGCGCCAATCCATATTTTTTTAAATCCACCGTTCCATTGACAACCTCAATTCCATCTGCTTCCAGTAGCTTTTTCTGTACATCTTTACCGCCGAAGGCAAAAGCCCCTGACAGTTCTCCTCTGAAATTCACTACCCGATAACAGGGAATATGCTCCGGATCTGGATTCTTATGGAGGGCATTCCCTACCGCTCTCGACATTCTCGGATTCCCTGCCATTTCGGCAACCTGACCATAAGTTGCAACGCATCCTTTCGGAATTTGCTTCACTGCCTCATAAATCTTCTTTGTCGGGCTGTATGTTACGAGATCATAGCTTTCGGATATCATTCTTTTAATATCTTTATCCGGTACCGTCCCATTTAGAATAATGGTATTCCAATGTTCCTTATTCTGATGATAACCAGCCTGTACAGATTCATAGGCACTTCGCCAAAAATCACGCCACTCCGGATCTGCTTTTACATTCAGATTAACATAACCGTTTCGTTCATAAATCCATAAAAAAATGCCCGTTAAAATAAGCGGACATGAAGTATCAATCAAATCCTCTTATTGTTCGATTACTCGCTCAGGTAGGCACCTTCCATTTAAGAGGGGTTGCCGTGGCTTCATTGGTCCTATGTACCTCCACCACTCTGAATAAGAGAGACATTTTTTATGTTTCAATTTTGTTACAGGCGATACTTTACTCCCCTTTTCTATAAAAGTCAAGCCTTTTTTCACTTTTTTCTCAGCTTTTGTATTGACAATTTTTTCAATACCCCCTATATTTCTATATATGAAGGTTTTTTAGGGTTTTTATCAGAGGGTATATAATATTATGGGAAAAATGCAAGTAAAAGATTTAGTTCCGGGTATGATTACTACGGAACCGGTTAAGACCCAGCGGGGTCAGTTAATTATCAATGAAGGAGTACCGCTCACAAGGCAGCTCATTGCACGTATGGAATTTTACGGCATTGCAGAGGCCTCGGTTGTAGTTGTTCAAACAGAACCTACAGAGCCTGTAAAGGCGGCACCACCATCGGCTTCTCCTGTACCACCTACGGAAAAACTGGCAGTACTTGCCCCTGAACTTACTTATTCTCAAAAAATCCGAAAGAGTTCTTCTTTTCAAAAATTCCAAGTTGATTATACAAACCATGTACATAAATTTTATGATTACCTGAAGGATTTCAAGGAAACCGGAACACTTCACTATGCTGATGAACTGGTTGCCATTCCGAAAACCTTAATGCAGGAGACTAGAACCTCCATCCAGTTTTTTGATATGCTTCACAATCTGCGACAGATTGATGACAGCGTCTATGCCCATTCTCTGAATGTGGCTATGATTTCCAGAATGTTGGGCAGATGGCTGAAATTGCCTTCCGAGGAACTGGATACCCTGACCTTGGCAGGAGCTTTGCATGATGTGGGAAAATTCTTGATTCCCGAAGAGGTATTGAACAAAGAAGGAAAACTGACCGACGAGGAATTTGCTCTTATCAAGAGCCATCCTCTCAAAGGACATGACCTGTTAAAAAAACAGCAACTGAACTATCATATAAAACAAGCTGCTCTGATGCACCATGAACGTTGTGACGGCAGCGGCTATCCTTTGGGACTGACCAGGGATGAGACAGATTCATATGCCATGATTATTGCCATTGCGGATGTCTATGACGCTATGACAGCAGCACGTAAATACCGTGCTCCCCTTTGTCCTTTCCAAGTCATTGCGGAATTTGAAAAAGACGGATTTTCCAAATATCATCCAAAGTATATTCTGACCTTTTTGGAACGGATTGCCAACAGCTACCAGAGCAACCGTGTCCTTTTGAATGACGGACGGAGTGCAACGATTATTTTTCTCAATCAAAAACATCTGTCCAAGCCTATGGTAAAGCTGGATGACGGAACCTGTATTGATTTGTCCTGTCAGCCGTCCCTGTTCATCAAGGCCGTTTTATAACTCAAGAAAACAACAATCCCGGATGTAGAAGAGTTCTACATCCGGGACTTTTTATTTCTGCTCTCTTTTCAAAATCTATGAAACCTTCAAAGTAAATTTCTGTATTTCCTTCTCGGTGGAAACCTTTTCGATGGTAGCTCCGATTCCTGCCAACTTCTCCGGGAAACGCTCATATCCACGCTCTATGAAATGAATATCATCGATTACCGTAATTCCCTCTGCTGCCAGACCGGCAATCACCAAAGCTGCTCCTGCCCGCAAATCCGGTGCACTGACTCTGGCACCTGTGTATTTATCTACACCGCTGATAATAGCAACATTGCTTTCCACCTTGATAGACGCACCCATGCGTGTCAATTCATCCACATATTTAAAACGATTCTCAAATATGCTCTCGGTAACCGTACTGGTTCCCTCCGCAATTCCCAAAACCACCGCCATCTGTGGCTGCATATCTGTCGGGAATCCCGGATATGGC
>USPJ01000293.1 GCA_900556645.1 uncultured Lachnospiraceae bacterium | reverse complement strand
TTTCGTTTTAAATGCTTTGCAATGTCCACAATGTCCGCTGCCACTGCACTTGCTGTCGGGAGCTTTCCTGCTCCGCTTCCATAGAACATGGCATCTCCCAGCATATTTCCGTGAACAAAAATGGCATTGAACACATCATTGACATTTCCAAGAGGGTGCTCCTCACTTAACATAAACGGTGCCACCATTGCCCAATAGCTGTCTCCCTCCAGCTTGCTGGTAGCCAACAGCTTAATGGAACGTCCCATTGCTTTTGCATAGGCAATGTCAATCGGTGTAATCTTGGAAATTCCCTCGGTATGTATCTGTTCAAAATCCACGGTTTTTCCGCATACTAAGGATGTTAAAATAGCAATCTTACGGCATGCATCATAGCCTTCCACATCTGCGGTAGGGTCTGCCTCTGCATAGCCCTTTGCCTGTGCATCCTTTAATACTTCATTGTAATCGGAACCCTCAACACTCATCTTTGTCAGCATATAGTTGGTCGTTCCATTGAGAATACCTGTAATCTCTTCTACGATATCCGCACTGAGAGAAGTAATCAGCGGACGGATAATCGGAATACCGCCTCCGACACTTGCCTCAAACAAGAAATTGATGTCTCTTTCCTTGGCAATAGCTAACAGCTCCGCACCGTGTTTCGCCACCAATGCTTTGTTGGAGGTAGTCACGTGTTTTCCTGCCAGCAATGCTGCCTTTACAAAAGTATACGCCGGCTCCACGCCGCCCATTGCTTCTACTACAATGGCAATCTCCGGATCATTTTCAATCACTTTATAATCATGTACAATTTTTTCCTGAATCGGGTCTCCCGGAAAATCTCTTAAATCCAACACATATTTTACTTCGATTTCTTCTCCGGCAGTCTGCGTGATATGGTCTTTATTTCTCTCCAAAACCTCTACCACACCGGAACCTATGGTTCCATATCCTAATACGGCAACTTTAATCATCTTATCACTCCCTAGCTAGTATTTTTAAATAATGAATCCCCGAATGTTTCTCTATGGTCTCTGTCATCTTATTCACATCACCGGTTTCCGGCAATACATCCACACTCAAGGTTAATGATGCGATACCATTCACCGGAATACTCTGGTGTATGGTTAATATATTTGCATGATATTCCGCCACAGTCCGCAACACAACCGACAATAATCCCGGCTCATCATCCATCTGAATCACCATGGTAATGGTCTTTCCCTTGGAATTATCATGAAATGGGAAAATATCATCTTTATATTTGTAAAAAGAACTTCTGCTGATTCCTACCCGTTCTGTTGCCTCCTGAACGGAAACAACCTTCTCCGACTCTAAAAGTCTCTTGGCCTCTACTACCCGAAGCAGAACCTCTGGAACAGCCTTTTCTTTTAAGACAAAGTATGAAACTTTTTCTTCCATTTTGCTTCTCCTCTGTTTGCGTCAGAAATACATTTGTACTCGCAAGAAAGATAGTACCATACTTTTACCACTATTTGCAACCTCTTTTTTCTAATCCATGTATTTGCATAAAAAAAGACTTAAAATATCACATTTATTGTCATATTTTAAGCCTTCTTCTTTTATTTCAGTGCAATCCACTTCAGATATGCATTGATAAAGAGATCGATTTTTCCATCCAGAACACTGTCTGCATTTCCGGTCTCCTCATTGGTTCGATGATCCTTTACCATGGTGTAAGGCTGCAGCACATAGGAACGTATCTGGTTTCCCCAGCCAATCTCCGTAACGTCTCCCCGGATGTCCGCCGCCTTCTTTGCATTTTCCTCCTGCTTTAACAGATATAATTTTGCTTTTAACATCTGCATGGCTTTATCCTTGTTCATGTGCTGGGATCGCTCGTTCTGGCATTGAACCACAATTCCCGTAGGTAAATGTGTGATTCGGATGGCAGAGGAGGTTTTATTGATATGCTGTCCTCCCGCACCGGAGGAACGGTAGGTATCGATACGAATATCATCATCTTTTACCTCAATATCCACATCTTCCTCAATATCCGGCATTACATCGCAGGACACAAAGGAAGTCTGCCGCTTTCCTGCCGCATTAAAGGGCGAAATCCGCACCAGACGGTGTACTCCTTTTTCGGATTTCAAATATCCATAAGCATTTTCTCCGCTAATCTGGAAGGTAATGGACTTGATTCCCGCCTCATCCCCATCCAAGGAATCCAAAATCTCTAACTCATATCCTTTATCTGCCGCCCAACGGCTGTACATACGGAACAACATGGCTGCCCAATCACAGGACTCTGTTCCGCCGGCACCTGCATGAAGAGAAAGTATGGCGTCATTTTTGTCATACTCACCGGACAATAATGTCTTGATTCGAATTTGTTCAAAATGCTCTTTAAAATTTTCCAGTTCCTCTTCAATTTCCGCCAAAATAGATGCATCATTCTCCTCATAGCCCAGTTCCAGCAGGGTTTCAATATCCTCATAGCTGCCTGTAAGCTGATGATATATCTCCACATCATCCTTATGGCTTTTTAATTCTTTCATTTTCTTCTGGGATACTTCTGCATTGTCCCAGAAATCAGGCGCTTCCATTTCGCGCTCTAATTCTTCGACCTTCTGCTCTTTGTTAGCGAGGTCAAAGTGAATCCCTCACTTCCACTAATGGCTC
>USPJ01000292.1 GCA_900556645.1 uncultured Lachnospiraceae bacterium | reverse complement strand
GTCCGATAATCATGGTTGGCACTCGCAATTTTTTTGCCACTGCGGCACTTCCCTCTACAAAGAAATCTGCTCCTTTTATTAACAACAAGAAACCTACTATTAACAGTACATACGTCATCATTTGCTTTCCCTCCTATAAAATGCCTAAGTGATCCAACAGAATTTTTACGCCTATGAGAACTAAGATAATTCCTCCCACCAATTCCGCCTTCTTTTTATATTTGCTACCAAAAATATTTCCGATAAATACGCCTGCCGCCGAAATCACAAAAGTTACGATTCCGATAATGGTAATTGCCGGCACAATGGATACCTGAAGAAAAGCAAAAGTGATTCCCACTGCCAAAGCATCAATGCTGGTAGCAATGGCGAGAAGAAATAACTCTTTGATGTCCAGCCGCTCTACGCAGCTTGGACAGACCTCTTCTTCCTCTTTTTCCGTTAAGACATCCACAATCATCTTTCCACCGATAACCGCCAACAGGAAAAAGGCTATCCAATGATCAATGGATGTAATATACCTCTCAAACTGTTTTCCCAACAGCCATCCGATAAACGGCATCAATGCCTGAAATCCACCAAAAAATAAGGCTATGACAAAACAATGCTTCAAATTTACTTTTTTCATTTTCAGACCTTTGCAGATGGAAACCGCAAAAGCATCCATTGCCAGCCCCACGCCTAACAGAAATAATTCTATAAATCCCATATCTTTTCCTCTCTTTTGTATTTTTCCTAGAATAAAAAAAATCATGTATACCAGAAAAAATCTGATATACATGAGTCTCATTCTTTAAGATTTGCCAGGTCTTACAACCGGGTTTGTTGACAAATCACGATTTCTCGCGAACTACTCCCTCACGGAACTATCTTCCCTATCATATAGTAGAGTTTTTTATTTGTCAACGTTTTTTGGTTGACAAATTAATTTTTTCCACCTATAATGACCATAGTTTCATAGAAAGCGTTGAAAAGAAAAAGTAAAAATAAGAAACGGCATACAGAGAGCAACCGGAAGCTGAGAGGTGCATGTACGACTTATTTTGAATACATCTTGGAGCTTCACACCGAATTTTATCTTTATATAGTAGGCTGTGACGGATTTGCACACGTTAACGTGCAGGAGTATCGCTTCGGCTGTACTTACTAAGGCAGACAATGTGAGTTGTCTGTGAACAAAGGTGGTAACACGAAATTTCGACTTCGTCCTTTTTTATGGACGGAGTCTTTTTTAATTTCTATATTTTTATAAGGAGAGAATACTATGACATTATACGACGAACTGGTTGCCAGAGGTCTGATTGCCCAGGTAACCGACGAAGAAGAAATCAAGGACTTAATCAACAACGGAAAAGCTACTTTCTACATTGGCTTTGACCCAACAGCGGACAGCCTTCATGTGGGACATTTCATGGCACTTTGCCTGATGAAACGTTTACAGATGGCAGGCAACAAGCCAATCGCTTTAATCGGCGGCGGTACAGCCATGATTGGTGACCCATCCGGACGTACCGATATGCGTCAGATGATGACACCGGAAACCATTCAGCACAACTGTGACTGCTTTAAGGAGCAGATGAGCAAATTTATTGATTTTTCTGATGGAAAAGCTTTAATGGTAAACAATGCCGACTGGCTGATGGACTTAAACTACATTGAAGTTCTCCGGGAAGTGGGAGCTCATTTCTCCGTAAACCGTATGCTGACAGCAGAGTGTTACAAACAGCGTATGGAAAAAGGGTTAAGCTTCTTAGAATTTAACTATATGATTATGCAGAGCTACGACTTTTACGCATTATACCAGAAATACGGCTGTAATATGCAGTTTGGCGGAGATGACCAGTGGAGCAATATGTTAGGCGGTACAGAATTAATCCGCCGTAAGCTGGGTAAAGATGCTTACGCTATGACCATTACCCTGCTGCTAAATTCCGAAGGAAAGAAAATGGGAAAAACCCAGAGCGGTGCCGTATGGCTTGACCCGAACAAAACTTCTCCATTTGATTTCTACCAGTACTGGAGAAATGTCGCAGACGCTGATGTTTTAAAATGTATCCGTATGCTGACCTTCCTTCCTTTGGAGGAAATTGACAAAATGGATAGCTGGGAAGGCAGCCAGTTAAATCAGGCAAAAGAAATCTTAGCTTACGAACTGACAAAGCTGGTACACGGGGAAGAAGAGGCCAATAAGGCTCAGGAAAGCTCCCGGGCACTTTTCTCTGGCGGCGGTAATGCAGATAATATGCCGACCGTTGCCCTGAAAGATTCCGATTTCAGAGACGGCTCCATTGATATTCTGGGTGTACTGGTTGCCGCAGGCTTATGTGCCTCCCGTTCCGAAGCCCGCAGAAATACCGAACAGGGTGGCGTAACCGTAGACGGTGAAAAGATAACAGATGTCCACACTTCCTATACTTCTGCTGATTTTGCAGAAGGAAAGGTTGTAAAACGTGGTAAGAAAAAGTTCTGTAAAGTAGTTTTTGAAGCCTAAAATCAATTATTTTGGAAAGTCGTTAAAAAAATAACAATTTGCTATTGACAAATCTTTAACAATCTGTAAAATATAATTAAGAAGTGTATTTTTTTTAATACAATTTGTATCTTTCTTGTACAAAATGATGTACAATTAT
>USPJ01000291.1 GCA_900556645.1 uncultured Lachnospiraceae bacterium | reverse complement strand
ATCGAACCAGAGACACGAGGATTTTCAGTCCTCTGCTCTACCAACTGAGCTAACTGGGCATTTGCCTTTTATACGTCAGCAAATGAAATTTTACCTTATATTTCATCTGTTGTCAAGATATAATTGGCAATTTTCTATCTATTTTTTCTCTTCTTCCAATGCTTCTTGGATTCTCTGTAAATCTTCCACCGTTGTTACCTGACCCACAATCTGGATCAACGGTTCTTCTTTCAATGTATTTATCACATTAATATTTACCGGAATTGCACCGCTCATATCATAATGCATCTGCTGTGCATCGGCACTTCCTAAATAGGTTGCCAGTGCAATAGACATTTCAAACTCTTCGCAATCTGGATTTACGCCTACAATCTGGATTTCTTTGATTCGGTTCATCTGTCTGGTTTCGCCGTTTATGGTAAAGGTCGGCAACGCCGCAACTCCCATACGCTCACCCAGAACTGCCTGTACCTGCTGATAAGAATTGGAATCTCCCACTATGGCATTTACTTTTCCTTCCTGCAAATAAGTAATTCCCTGTGCCTCATCCTCTGTACTCAGCAAATTATCGTTTCGTTTCAAAGATTTCAAAAATACCTCGTCCACATCTCCAAATGCCGCTGTATACCGTTGGTCATCTAACGGGTACGCCAACCTACCCTTTTGCAGCAAGTTCTCCAGATTCGCCACATCCTCCGGTGTATATACGGCATTGTCATAGTATAAGACATATGTTGTAGCAGAAACCGGAAGTCCATAGACTTTTTCCTGATAAGTGGCAAGATTGGAAATTTCCTGTGCATTAGACTCTAGCACATATTCCTCCGTTTCTCCCCACAATCTGGTCAAAAGCCGGTCCTCCACCAATTCATCCACCTGAGAACTGTTGAAAATATAAATATCCGGTGCCTCTTCCCGATTCTCTTCCATCGCCTTCATAGCTTCCTCAGGAGAATACTGGGCAAATTCAAAGGTAACTTCTGCATCCGGGTATTTTGCCGCAAACATATCACAACGGGTTTTCAGCCAGTTTCCGTTTTCTTCAGACAAATCCACTGCTCTTCCCCAGATAACAAAGTTATATTTTTCTATCTCTTCCTCCTGCTCTTCTTCTCCATCCTTAGCATCCGATGCAGCTTTATCCTTCGACTTTCCGCAGGCAGTTATCATTACCGCTGCCATAACCAAAATCAGCAGCGTCAAAAATTTCTTCTTCATAAAATACCTCGCTTTATCATCTATCTAAATTGTACTCTCCTATCATACTACTTTTTCTCCTATTTTGCTATTTTATTTTTTACAGTTTCCAAAACTTTCACAATCTGGCTTGAATTTTTTCACTTCAATGCTATAATGAGGTAAAGTTAGGAGGATACATATGACAACGATTAAAGATATTGCAGAGCGTTTGGGAATCTCCATCAGCACTGTCTCCAAAGGTCTGAACGGTGCCAGTGATATCAGCGAAGATTTGCGACAGTTGGTTCTAGACACCGCAGTAGAAATGGGATATCAAACCAAAAAAATGAAAAAAGACAAATACCGTAAGCTTTGTCTCTTTATCAAAAATATGGAATATGATACTCCCAAAGATTTCGGTTACGATATTATTCTGGGATTCCGCCAAGCCGCTTTCCGAAATAATTGGAATGTAGATGTGGTTCCTGTTACACCTACCTTTCAGCTTTCAGAAAAATACGATACCTATATGTTGAAAAACGGTTACAGTGGTGCTTTTTTTGTGGGATTTTCTCTTCACGATTCCTGGTTAAAGCAATTACAGGAAACCACTATACCAACCGTCCTTTTTGACAACTATATCGAAAAAAATCCACATGTATCTTACATCGGCACAGACAATTACGAAGGCATTGATGCCGCTATTGAGCATCTATATCAGCTAGGACACCGAAAAATTGCATTTTTAAACGGAGTTTCCTATTCTATGATTTCCAAAAGCCGCCGTCAGGCTTTTTTAGACAGTATGGACCAGCATGATTTACCTGTTTACCCGGAATTGATTGTCTACGGTGATTTCTCTGCGGAAACAGCCGGAGATCATGTTCCTAATTTTCTGGCAAACGGTGCAACTGCCATCCTTTGCAGCAGCGATGTCATTGCCAGCGGTGTTATCTCCCAATGCCAACGCAGCGGCTATCGGGTACCAAACGATATCAGCGTCATCGGCTTTGATGATCTTCCAATTTCTTCTACTTTGCATCCTCTGCTGACCACCATCCGTCAGGATAGGCTGGAGTTAGGAGGCATGGGCTTTTTTGCTTTAAACTCCATGTTGAACGGAGTTGCCATCAGCCGGACACTTCTGCACCCAGAGCTGGTTGTGCGGGCATCCACCACCAAGTGTTCCAAATAAATTCTATGATTGCAAGTTTTTAGAGCTTTTTTACATATTGTATTTCTATAACAGGGGTTCCTTCTACGAACCGCTGTTTTTTATTTTCTATAAAGTCATTACTCTCATAAACTTTTACCTTTCTATATTACAAAAAGAGAAATGCTGATTATTCAACATTTCTCTTTTCTCATGTACTGCCGGCGACCGGAATCGAACCGGTACTGTGTTTCCACAACAGGATTTTAAGTCCTGCGCGTCTGCCAGTTCCGCCACG
>USPJ01000290.1 GCA_900556645.1 uncultured Lachnospiraceae bacterium | reverse complement strand
AGCACATCCCGATGTGTTTAACGTATTGCTTCAGGTATTGGATGACGGACGAATCACGGATTCTCAGGGACGTACCGTAGATTTTAAAAATACGATTCTGATTATGACCTCCAATATCGGTTCCGCTTATCTGTTGGATGGAATCGATAGCGATGGTAATATCAGCAAAGAGGCGGAGGATGCGGTTATGGGAGAACTCCGTGGCAGCTTCCGACCGGAATTTCTGAACCGTTTGGATGAGATTATCATGTTCAAGCCTTTGACCAAGGATAATATAGGAAACATCATCCACCTTTTGATGGAAGATTTGAACCGCCGTCTGGTGGACAAGGAGGTTTCCGTAGAGTTATCTGACGCAGCACAGCAATATATCATTGAACATGGCTTTGATCCGATATATGGTGCAAGACCGATGAAACGGTATCTGCAAAAGACGGTGGAGACCGAAGCGGCAAAATTAATACTGGCAGACAAAGTTCGGGCAGGAGATGTGATTCTGATGGATGAGACAGAGGGAAAACTGACAGCACGGGTAAAGGAATAAAATCAAAAAGACCGAAGCAGGATAGCTTCGGTCTTTTGCTCTGTGTTGTTTATTTTGTAAGATGTGAAATATCCATATAAACCGGAAGTCCGTCTTTGTAAGTAATATCCGGTTCTCCCACAATCAGAGGACGAAGATATTCATACATCGGCTCTAAAACATCATTGCCGGCTTCGTTAATCCATTCTCTCGGAACGGTTTTTACCTCATTGGCAATGCCGTTGATATCTGCAAATTCATAAGAAACCTTATATGGAGAAGAGGACAGGCGGTGAATGGTTACCATGTAGCCTGTTTTTCCGTCTTCGGCAAGTTTAACGGCATTCTTACCCAGACAAAAAGCCTCATCCAAATCCGTGGAGGAAGAAATGTGAGCACCGGAACGCTGTAATACATTGATTTCCACGGAACGTACCTTTACATCCACATGTTCTTTTACGATGTTTTCCAGACATTTTCCGGCACCGCTCAAATGGCTGTGACCGAAACCGTCCACTGTCTGGGAAGTAGCACTGATATAATTGCCGTTGGCATCCCGAATACCTTCCGATACGGCAACAATAACCGAATCCTTTGTCTCCAGAAGTTCTTTGACGTCAGCTATGAATTTGTCTGTGTCAAAAGCAGTCTCCGGCAGATAAATCAAATGTGGAGCATCGTTGTATTCTGTTCTGGCAAGAGCAGAAGCAGAGGTAAGCCATCCGGCGTCACGCCCCATAATTTCAATAATGGTAACACTTTTTACCGGGTAGCTGAAAGTATCATGTGCAATCTCTAAAATTGTAGATGCTATGTATTTTGCAGCGGAACCGAATCCCGGTGTATGGTCGGTTACACATAAGTCATTATCAATGGTTTTCGGAATACCCATTACCCGCACATCACTGCCGATTTCTTCCGCATATTTGGATAACTTCAAAGCGGTATCCATGGAATCATTTCCACCGATGTAGAAAAATGCACCTACATTGTATTTCTCAAAGATTTTAAAAATCGTTTCATAAGTCTCCGGTGAAGTCTCCACATCCGGCAATTTGTATCGGCAGGAGCCCAGATACATGGATGGAGTATGTTTTAACATATTTAAAACATCATCATCAGCGACAATTTCGCTTAAGTTAATCAGATTATCATTTAAAATTCCCAGAATACCGTTTACGGAACCGTAAAGAGTGTCATATTTTTCGGAATCTTTGATTCCCTTTACAACACCTGCAAGACTGGCATTAATTGCAACAGTTGGACCGCCGGACTGAGCAACGATACAATTTTTATTTTTCATAGGAAAACCCTCCTTGTGTACTATAAATATAATGATAACGAAAAAGAGAAAATACCGCAAGGCATATTTCTCTTACGATTTCGCCATATTGTAAAGAAAAAAAGTTGCAAGTCCGTTATTTGGTACACACAAAAGTGTAAGATACAGTTACAAAAAGCAAAGGCGAAAAGGAGGAATCAGGATGAAAGGATATTTGGTTGCGGACGGATATATGGGATATGTGGAAGGAAGATACATACTGTTTGCCAATGAACAGGATTATCGGGATTATTTTGAAGCATAATAAAGGAGGGGCTTATGAATAAATATCAGATTATTGCAGTTGATTTTGACGGTACCCTCTGTACCGATGCCTATCCGGACATGGGAGTACCTAATTTGCCACTGATAGGTCTGCTGAAAAAATTACAGCAGGAAGGATGTCAGTTGATACTCTGGACCTGTCGCTGTGGGAAAGAACTGGAAGCAGCAGTTGCGTGGTGCGAAAAGTTCGGGTTGGTGTTTGATAAGGTGAATCAGAATACCGAGGAAATTATCCAAAAATACGGGAGTGATTCCAGAAAAATCTATGCAGATGTTTATATTGATGACAAGTCCTGTTTTCCATGGGAGGAAACAGACAAAAAACAGATACATGAATAAGAGAAAAGAGGAGGAAAAAGCCATGACAGCAGGAGCAGTTACATATCACAGAAAGAAAAAGAAAGGGATAGATTTGGAAACCGTATTTGTTACCTGTCTTATGGCAGCGGCGGCAGCGGTGGGAATTATTGCCGTTTTTGCGGTATTGACGGGAAGTAATATTTATGA
>USPJ01000289.1 GCA_900556645.1 uncultured Lachnospiraceae bacterium | reverse complement strand
AAGACCAAGCTCCTGTGGCACTCCGCTGAATTTCTCCAATGCTTCGATAAGCTGCTCTTTTGTAGGTTTCTTTTTAAACTTAACAAATACCGCTGCTGTATGCCCGTTCAATACCGGAACACGGATACACTGACATGTGATAACAGGTGATTCTGCAGGAACGATTTCCTTTTTCTCATCATCTACATATCCCCAGAGACGAAGTGGCTCTTTCTCAGATTTTTCTTCCTCACCACCGATGAATGGAATAATGTTTCCAACCATCTCCGGCCAATCCTTAAATGTCTTTCCTGCACCTGATATTGCCTGATATGTTGTAGCAACAACCTCATATGGCTCAAACTCTTTCCATGCAGTAAGAACCGGGGCATATGACTGGATCGAACAGTTAGGTTTAACCGCTACAAAGCCTCTCTTTGTTCCGAGACGTTCTTTCTGATATTTGATAACTTCCATGTGCTGTGGATTGATTTCCGGCACTACCATCGGCACATCCGGAGTCCATCTGTGCGCACTGTTATTTGAAACTACAGGAGTTTCTGTCTTTGCATATGCTTCCTCGATTTTTTTAATTTCGTCCTTTGACATATCAACTGCTGAAAATACGAAATCAACTTCTGAAGCGACATTTTCTACTTCGTTTACATTTTTGACAACGATCTTCTTTACTGCCTCTGGCATTGGAGTATCCATTTTCCATCTGTCTCCGACAGCATCCTCATATGTCTTTCCTGCACTTCTTGGGCTTGCAGCAATTGTCGTAACCTCGAACCACGGATGATTTTCAAGAAGAGAAATAAATCTCTGTCCTACCATACCTGTTCCGCCTAAAATACCTACTTTTAATCTGTCACTCATTTTCTCTAATCTCCTCACATATTTTTCCGAAATTCGTCCGTTCTCCGCGGACAAATGTCTGTCTGATAAATATTTTATGTCATTTATAAGAAAAAAGCAATTCACATTTTATTACAAAAAACCAAAGGAATCCCTTTTTTCTTATGCATATCTACCAATTATTCTTTTTCTGCAAACCAGTCTACATCATGGTTAGCCGCCAGATATTCTTTTTCCAGAGCAATGACCTTTTCCATTGCCTCCTTGCCCGGTGCCCCGATGGTAAGTCTCTTATTGACACAGGTTTCCATGGAAATGGCATCATAGATATCTTCCTCAAATACCGGACTGATGTCTTTCAATTCCTCCAGACTCATATCGTCAATGGCAATGCTTTTGTCAATACAATAGAGTACAATCTGTCCCACAATTCCATGGGCATCCCGGAACGGTACTCCATGATTTACCAGATAGTCTGCTGCGTCTGTGGCATTGGTAAATCCATTTTTCGAGCTTTTCTCCATAACTTCTTTATTGAATTTCATGGTTGCCAGCATACCGTTGAACAAAGCAATACAGCCCTTCGCCGTATCCATGGCGTCAAAGGCAAGCTCCTTATCCTCCTGCATATCCTTATTGTAAGCCAGCGGGATTCCCTTCATGGTGGTAAGCAGAGACATCAAAGCTCCGTAAACACGCCCGGTTTTTCCTCTTACCAGTTCCGCAATATCCGGATTTTTCTTCTGCGGCATGATACTGCTTCCGGTGCTGTAGGCATCATCAATCTCCACAAACTGATATTCATTGGAATTCCAGATGATGATTTCCTCGGAAAAGCGACTCAAATGCATCATAATGGTAGACAGTGCTGCCAGATATTCAATGAGGTAATCCCGGTCAGATACTCCGTCCATACTATTTAAGGTTGGTCCGTAAAAGCCCATCAGCTCTGCGGTATACTCTCTATCCAACGGATAAGTAGTTCCTGCCAAAGCACCGGAACCCAGCGGACAGTAATTCATCCGTTTAAAAATATCGTGAAGCCGCTGTCTGTCACGTTTAAACATCTCAAAATATGCTCCCATATGGTGTGCCAGAGTAATTGGCTGTGCTTTCTGCAAATGGGTAAATCCCGGCATAATGGTTTCCGTATTCTCTTCCATAATCTTTATCAAGGTATTCAAAAGCTCTTCCAGCAATCCATCGGTATAAAGCACCTCCAGCCTTGTATAGAGACGCATATCCAATGCCACCTGGTCATTACGGCTTCTGCCGGTATGTAATTTTTTACCCGTATCTCCCAAGCGGTCAATCAGGGTTGCCTCCACAAAGCTGTGAATATCCTCATACTCAGTGGAAATCTCCAGCTTGCCGCTTTCCACCTCTTCCTTTATTTCATTTAAAGTTTTGACAATCGACTGCATTTCTTCCTTGGTCAGAATGCCCTGCTTGCCCAGCATGCACACATGTGCAATACTGCCCTCAATGTCCTGTTTGTAAAATTTTTGATCAAATGTAATGGACGCATTAAAGTTATAAACCAACTGATCTGTCTCTTTGGTAAAGCGTCCGCCCCATAACTGTGCCATAATCTACCTCACTTTATCTTCTGTAAATAATTTGCGTTGTGCTAAGGTATATAACAAGGGATTGATTTGTATCGTATATAATGTATCGCACCTAAGAAGTAATAAGGTGTTCTGATATCAGAGATTCCATATTGACGCAACCGCTGTCAATTCGCCATCCGTGGCTCAGTGACAGCTTGCCTGAACATCGTGTTCAGGCATTGCTGATGTG
>USPJ01000288.1 GCA_900556645.1 uncultured Lachnospiraceae bacterium | reverse complement strand
CTCTTTAAAAGATTCTCTAATATATTATTTTTTGTCTCTTCGGTTAACTTTAAGACCTTCATCTTCAACCTCCTAACCGTTTAACACAGACTTTAAGTCTGTAATCAACTTTGTAATCCGTTCATGTTCCATCTTAAGACTTACCTGATTTACTACCATACGGGCGGAAAGATCACAAATTTCCTCTAAGACTGTAAGCCCGTTTGCCTTTAATGTAGAACCAGTCTCTACGATATCGACAATGACCTCAGAAAGGCCAACAATCGGAGCTAACTCAACCGAACCATTCAACTTGATAATCTCTACGGTCTGATGTTTTTTGTTATAGAAGAAATCCTTTGCAATTTTCGGATACTTGGTTGCCACCCGAATCTGCTCTCTGTGCTGCAACAGTTCTTTGGCATCCTTTGGTCCGCAGACACACATTCTGCATTTTCCAAAGCCCAAGTCTAGCACCTCGTAGATATTTCTTCCCTCTTCCAAAATCGTGTCTTTTCCTACGATTCCGATATCTGCGGCACCATATTCCACATAGGTAGGAACATCCGGTCCCTTAGCAAGAAAGAACCGCAATTTATATTCTTCATTGACAAAAATCAATTTTCTTGTCTTTTTATCTTTCATCTCTTCACAGGTAATGCCGATTTTCTCAAAAGTCTCTAAGGTCTGGTTTGCCAGCCTGCCCTTTCCCAGAGCAAAGGTTAAATATCTCATATCTTCCATCTCTATTCTCCGTCCATAAAAGTAATTTCTGTAATGCCCATACGTTTTGCATAAGCCTCATAATCCGATTTTGCTTTTCCCGCGGTCATCTTTTGAAGCTCCACGTAAGCCCCCTGTTCTCTTCGGGTTTTTGCTGTATGGATTGCCTCCTGCTCTTTTCCTTCCGTATAAAGGATAAGCTCTCTCGGTATGATTTCCACATTTTCTGTCTTCTGTCTGCTTACCGCCGCCAGAAGCTGATCTAATGCTATGGCAAAACCGATGGAAGGTGCATCTTTTCCGAAATATTTTAACAGCTTATCATAACGTCCGCCTTTTACCACCGGCTCTCCGCTGCCAAAGGTATATCCGGCAAAAATGATTCCGGTATAATAATGATAATCGCTGATAGCTCCCATCTCATAAGAAATGTATTTCTCCACCTGATAGCTTTTTAATACCTCATGAAGTCTGCTTAAATGCTCCAAAGCATATGCTACTCTCTCGTATTTTGCAGCAAACTGTTTTGTCTGTGCAAACTGCTCCGGACTGTCATAGAATCCGTCCAGCAATCCGAAAAGCTGTCGAAGGTCCTCTTCCATTGGAAGATTGGCAATAACCTCCTCCACGCCGAAAAAGTTTTTATTGGCAATCAGTTCCCGCAGTTCATCCTCCTGTTCCTCGGATAATCCTGCTGCCTCCGCCAGTCCTTTGAAAAATTCCGCATGACCTACGCTAATCTGAAATTCCTTCAATCCTGCCCGTTTCATGGATTCCACGGTCATGGCCAGAATCTCTGCATCTGCCTCAATAGAGTTATCTCCAATTAATTCCGCTCCCAACTGGGTGGATTCCTTTAATCTTCCCTGATAGCTGCTGTTATTGATGAAAATATTTCCCATATAGCAGAGGCGGATTGGCATGGTTTCCTCTTCAAAATACATGGCCGCCGCTCTGGCAATGGACGGTGTAATATCCGGTCTTAACACCAGAGTATTTCCTTCCCGGTCAAAAAATTTATATAAATCCTTGGATGGAATGGTTCCAATCTCCCGGTTAAACACATCGAAAAACTCAAAAGTCGGGGTCTGTATGGTATGATATCCAAACTGCAATAAGGTGCGATGCAGTTCCTCCTGTATTTTTAACTTCTTTTCACATTCTCCGTTATAAATGTCACGAACACCCTCCGGTGTATGTAGCAGTTGTCTTCTCATTTCTTTCCTCCGATACTTTACTATGCTAACGTGCTAATCTGATAACACGATAAACTTAACCTATTATATGTCAGTTTCCATAAAAAGTCAATCCCTCACATCCATATCCTTCTGGATTCCCTCCAGATACGGCACCAAGACACCACTTTTTCCCTGAAAAAAGAAGTCCTCCTCCAATTCCTCATAGCGAAAACTCTTCCTGCCCCCCTGCTCCATCCGCTGCCAGAACTCCAACAGCTTCTCAAAGCGAAGATAATAAAATTCATCCTTATGGGTAAAGAAAATCAGAAAGAATGCCATTCCTCCCTGCTTTTCAAAATTTTTCATAAATTCCACCTGATGGGGATGGATGTTCGCCAGAGGAAAGGTATCGGTATGACATTCCTTGGCATCGAAACACACCGGTATTCCCTGCACCACTCCGATATAGTCTACGGTACTCTTTTGGTCAAAATACGCCAATGTAATGTGTCGGGTGGATTTATCAATATTAATAGGAGTAATGGGGGTTGGAATTTTCTGTATCAACGCCAGACCATTCTCCAGATATTTTTCATTTGTACGGTTGATAAACTCCTCAAAGGTAGAACCTCGGAGTCCTCTTGAATTCCATGTAGGCATTATAGGATTCCTCTTGCTGCGACATTTCCCTCATAATAGATTTTCTCTTTGTAAGCAATCTCAAATTGACCTTCCTGTAAGGTCAAGAGGTTCATACAG
>USPJ01000287.1 GCA_900556645.1 uncultured Lachnospiraceae bacterium | reverse complement strand
GAAATCAAAGGTGTATATATGGATTTATCCTATCTGGAGGAACCTATAGGAGTACATTTGGCACAGGCAAAATGCTATGCCTATATCTATGCCAAGCAGAACCAGCTGGAAACCATTCATGTCCAGATGACATATTGCAATCTGGACACAGAGGATATCCGGCGTTTTACAAGTACCTATACCTTTGAGGAACTTCACGTATGGTTTACGGAGGTTTTGGCGGAATACAAAAAATGGGCGGACTTTCAGTATGAGTGGCACAGAACACGACAGGAGTCCATTGCGGATTTGCCATTTCCTTTTACCTATCGGGAGGGACAGAAGGAATTGGCGGCGGATGTCTACCGTACGATTAATCGAAAAAAGAACCTTTTTATTCAGGCACCTACAGGAGTGGGGAAAACCATTTCCACAATCTATCCGGCAGTAAAAGCCGTGGGGGAGAATCTGGCAGATAAGATTTTTTATCTGACTGCAAAAACCATAACGGGAACGGTGGCGTTGGAAGCCTTTGAACAGCTGCGGCGGCAGGGACACCGTGCAAAAACCCTTACCATTACGGCAAAGGAAAAGATGTGTCTTTGTGAGGAGATGGAGTGTAATCCGGACCATTGTATCTATGCTAAGGGACATTATGACCGGGTAAACGATGCCGTGTTTGAACTGTTGCAAAATGAGGATGTTCTGGTACGGGAGGTGTTTTTGGAGCAGGCGGAAAAATGGAAGGTCTGTCCCTTTGAACTTTGTCTGGATACCGCAACATGGTCAGATCAGATTATCTGTGATTACAATTATGCATTTGACCCCAATGTTTATCTGAGACGTTTTTTTTCAGAGGGGGTAAAGGGAGACTATATTTTTCTGGTGGATGAGGCACACAATCTGGTGGAACGGGGACGCAGCATGTACAGTGCGGAACTGATAAAGGAAGATTTTCTGCGGGCAAAGAAACTGATAAAGCCCTTTAACGGAAAAGTTGCCTCAGAATTGGATAAGTGCAATAAGATTTTACTGGGTTACAAGAGGGAATGTGAAAATTATAAGCTATACGAAAATATCTCCAATTTCGTCTTTGCACTGATGCGATTCGGAGCTGCGGCAGATACCTTTTTACAGAAAAATATAGAATTTCCGGGGAAAGAGGAGTTTATGGATTTGTACTTTGCAGTACGCCATTTTCTCAATATGTATGAGCGGGTGGATGAAAACTATGTGACCTATGGAAGACTTCAGGAGGATGGCAGCTTTCTGCTGAAGCTTTTCTGCGTAAATCCGTCCGTCAACTTGCAGGAATGCATTGACAGAGGACGCAGCACCATCTTTTTTTCAGCAACCCTGCTGCCTATCGGGTACTACAAAAAACTACTGAGTACGGCAACGGACAACTATGCCATCTATGCTCACAGTACCTTTGAAAAGGAGCAGAGCTGTCTGATTATCGGCTCCGAGGTCAGCAGCCGATACACTCGCAGGAATCCCATGGAATACGGAAAGATTGCAGAATATATCCGCCGTATTGTGTTGGCAAAAAAGGGAAATTATATGGTGTTTTTCCCTTCCTATAAATTTATGGAAGCAGTTTATGAACAGTTTCTTCCTTTGATTCTAAAGGAGGCAGACTGCATGATGCAAACCAATGGAATGAAGGAACAGGAACGGGAGGCTTTCTTGGAGAAATTCTCGGAACAGCGGGAAAAATCTCTGGTGGGATTTTGCGTGCTGGGAGGAATTTTCGGAGAAGGAATTGATTTGAAAGAGGATTTGCTCATTGGAGCCATTATCGTGGGAACCGGGCTTCCCCAGGTGGGAAATGAGCGGGAGATTCTGATGCAGTATTTTGAGGAGCATGAGGGAGAAGGCTTCGATTATGCCTATCGCTATCCGGGAATGAATAAGGTGCTGCAGGCGGCGGGACGGGTCATCAGAACCAAGGAGGATAAAGGAGTGATTGCTCTTTTGGATGAGCGGTTTCTGCAAAAAGAATACCGCAGACTCTTTCCGAGAGAATGGGAAGAATATGCGGTATGTACACGGGAAAACGTGGGAAAAGTGTTAGAAGATTTCTGGCGGGAGTAGTTTTAAAAACTCTTCCGTGGAAGGAGATACCGGCAGGTTGGGATTGATGGATGCCACCAACTGCCGAGTAGGCATGGTCTCCTTGGTGGAAAGTACAAACAAATCCCGGGATTGTCTGGTAAGACAATAATCAGGGATAAATGCGATTCCCAATCCGATTTTTGCCAAATCAATGAGCAGATCATTACTGCTGAGTTCGATTTCAGGAACCAGCTCCAACTGGTGCTGCAAAAAGAGATTGTGCAGGTATTCGCTGGTGGTACTTTTCCGGTCTAACATCAGGATGGGATATTGCTGCAAATCCGCAAGGGAAACCTCCTGCGTAGTCAAATCAAAGTAAGACGGGTTTGCAATAAACACATCCGAAAAGTTCAGGACGGTTTTCTGGATGTAGGAATGGTTCAGTCTTGAGTTAGGGAAGTTGGTAACAATCAAATCCACCTTGCCCTGTTCCAGCAAATCCACACAGCTTAAAGAAGTGGCATTGGTAACCTTGATAGGTACGTTTGGAAACTTCTTGTGGAATTGTTTGAGATAGGGAACCAGAAAATAACGGCAGATGGTATCGCTGGCTC
>USPJ01000286.1 GCA_900556645.1 uncultured Lachnospiraceae bacterium | reverse complement strand
TAAACTGATGGTAACCGGTGGTGTGGAACCGACTCAGGAAAATCTGACTTCTTGGATTAAGGCAGGTGTGTTCTGTGTAGGTATGGGTTCTAAATTGTTCCCTGGCGACAAGGTAGCTGCAGAAGACTGGGCGTATGTAACTGCAAAATGTAAAGAGGCATTAGGCTACATTGCAGAAGCCCGCGCAAATAAATAAGAAAAAGATCAGCTCATGCCCGCAAGGGGTTAGTGAATTAGGGCGTGGGTATCATTTTGTTTAAAGGTGTATATAAAATGGGTAAGGGCCATCGCGAAGTGTATTCGCGGTGGCTTTTCACTTTCCGGCGTGTGCTTGAAGCGGGATGGTGGTAAAAATATTCTTGTAAAGATTGGTAGATAGAATAAAAATTTGTTCTTTTGCACCATTTCTTAAAAAAATAAAATGAAGCGTTTAATCTAAAACACACAAAAATGAAAAAAGCATTATTAAAGGTGACCGTCATGTTGTTATGTTTGGCGGGGGTAACTCCTGTAATGGCCCAGTTTAATTTGAAGAAGGCAGTGGGGGGAGCCGTAAAGGCTGCAAAGGCGGTGACTTTGACCGATGAGCAGATGGCAGAGTATGTAAAGGAGTACATTGACTGGATGGATAAGCATAATCAGGTTTGTGCGGACGATGATCCGTATACTGTCCGTTTGAAAAAACTGACTGAAGGGTTGACCGAAGTGGAAGGGATGCCGCTGAATTTCAAAGTATATTATGTGATTGATGTAAACGCGTTTGCTTGTGCCGACGGCAGCGTGCGTGTGTTTTCTTCACTGATGGATATCATGACAGATGAAGAGTTGTTGGGAGTAATAGGCCATGAGGTAGGTCATGTGGCACACAAAGACTCAAAGAACGGTTTCCGTACCGCATTGCTGACATCGGCATTGAAAGATGGTATTTCATCACAAGGAGGAAAAGCGGCTGCCCTGACAGATTCCCAGTTGGGTGACTTGGGAGAGGCATTGGTTAATGCTACTTATTCACAAAAACAGGAACGCGCCGCCGATGATTATGGTTACGAGTTTCTGAAGAAAGCAGGTAAGAATCCTTGGGCGATGGCATTATCATTCCAGAAATTGAAAAAATTGCAAGAAGAGGCAGGAGCACAGAAAAGCAGCAAGCTGAATCAGTTGTTCTCTACTCATCCCGATCTTGACGCACGTATCCAGCGTATGGAAGAACGTGCTACAAGCGAAGGTATTGAGAAACCTGCAAACACGATGGAGGAAACAGCGAAATAAATGGTTTCCGGCAATGTAGGTTATACACATAATAGAGGGTGTCCGTTTCAATGGTGGACACCCTCTTCTTTTTTGGGAGATTTTTTTGCATGACCTTATCTTGCCTCCCGGCGGGATAAAATCTGAATTTATTATGAGAGAAATCCTTATTGGGAGAAAATCAAAGTCCAAAGTTCAGGTTAAAAGAATCAAGTGTTCTTTTTCGTCTAGATTATAGAAGGAAATCTCTTGGTACAAAGATACGCTTATTTTAATGGTTGCCGAATTCCCTGTAGGGTTATATCATAGCTAGATTTCCTAAAATGATGGCAAAAATTCCTTTTTTCTTTCTGATACTTTGCCTTCTCTTTACATTGTGCTATATGCTATGTGTTGTAAATCAGAAGGTTAATAGTGTATATTGTTTCTAGACTATGCAAAAATAGGGTGGCTTAATATAAGTGAAAATCACTATCTTTGTATAAACCAGCAGAAAGAAATGCACAAAACAGTTTAGCCATGATGAATTACGCATACGATACATCTTTGCAGGAAACGATGATACTGACTGAAGCGTTTCACACAGACAGGGTCATCTGTGACAATGGTAGTCTGTATAAGTTTATATGGGTCCAGGAAGGCAAACTGACATTGATAGTAGACCATGTGGAAATAGAGATGGAGCAGGATGAAATCATCTCTGTGAGTAATCTTCACCGCACGGAGTTCAAGAATGTATCGGGCAGGTATCTTGCTCTTCTTTTCAACGAGAATTTTTACGGCATTTACAAGCACGAGAAAGAAGTATCGTGCAGCGGAGTGCTGTTTAGCGGAACTTCCGGCATAGTGCATCTGCGGCTCCCGATAGCCGATTCCGAACTGTTGCACGAGGTGGTGGACAGAATGGTTACCGAATACATTCTGCGGGATAACCTGCAGGGAGAAATGCTCCGCCTGCTGCTGAAACGTTTCATCATTCTGTGTACCCGGCTGGCCCGTAAGCAGTTGTCCGGTTTTCCGGTTAATGAAAAAGGTTTTGACATCATCCAGCGTTATTATGTGTTGGTGGACAATCATTTCAAGGAGAAAAAGCAGGTACAGGCATATGCTGCTTTGTTGCATCGTTCTCCCAAGACGCTTTCCAATTTATTTGCCGCATACGGTATGCCTTCCCCTTTGAAGATTATACAAGAACGAGTGGTGACCGAAGCGAAACGGCTGTTGCTGCATACCTCGCACAGCATCAAAGAGATATCGGTGATTTTGGGCTTTGAAAGTGTGGGTACTTTCAGCCGCTTCTTTAAGAATATGACGGGGGAAAATACCTCGGCATACCGGAAAAGATTGCAATAAATAAGAACCGGTTCTTATTGCTATTAATTTTGATAAAAACAGGGACTTTTTCCATGTT
>USPJ01000285.1 GCA_900556645.1 uncultured Lachnospiraceae bacterium | reverse complement strand
GCAATCAAAATCCGCTGCTGCTGGCCGCCAGAGAGTTTTACACCCTCGTCGCCAATCCGCGTCTGATAGCCTTTCGGCAGGCCCATAATGAAATCGTCAATCTGTGCTGACCTTGCTGCTTGCCGTACTTCTTCTTCGCTGGCATTGGTTCCCATACGGATATTTTCCAGTAATGTATCTTCCAGAAGAAAAACATCCTGAAAGACGAAAGCCGTCAAATCCATCAGATTTTCCGTTTTTAGGTCAGTAATTGGTACTCCACCTACTTTGATGGTTCCGCCTGTGGTGTCCCAATAGCGCCCAAGAAGCTGAACCGCCGTTGTCTTTCCAGCCCCGGACGGGCCGACAAAGGCGTTGACCGTTCCCGGCTCCAAGTGCAGGTTTACAGAAGTGAGCGCGTCTTTTCCTCCGCTGGTATAATTGAAAGTTACATCCTCAAAATCAATTCCATAGCAGCCGTCTTTTTTCAGGGTCTTGCTTCCGCTTTTCATTTCGTCCATATCCATAATCTTTTTGATATTGTCCAAACCACTGCCAAGCTCCATCGACTGCATAACAATCGTAACCAGATTTAGGAACGAAGTGAAAAAGCACATGGTAAGCAAAATAAACAACAGGTAAGAAGCTACTGACAGAGAGCCTTTTGAGTATAGCCAGCCGCCAAAGGGCAGCGTAAAGAGGATGGCGGAATCTAATACTACAAGGGCAATCGACAGAGGATTGCAGGAGGACACGCACATCTTTTTCCAACAGGTCGTATAAAGGTGAAGCGCGTTCCGATACTGCTCGAATTTTTCCGCTGTCAAGTGGTACATTTTGATGACTGGCATGGCCGTGATAAATTCATTGGCAGAAGCATTGAGTTTTTCCGTATCTTCTGCAAGTTCCGCCGACATATCCGGGTAATTCTTAACCATCATCATCGGAACAGCAATTCCCAAAATCATAGGAATCAGCATAACAAGGGCCATAACCCAGTGCAGGCGCAGCATGAAAATAAACATCATAAGCGGAACGACAATCGCCTGTGCCAGTTCCAATGTACTGTGCGCTAAAAATTGTTCTACTCTGTCCACATCGTCAAAAAGCGTTGTCTTGATCTGTCCGGGAGAGCGTTCCTGAAAAAAGCCCAGGTTGAATCTGGATATATGTTCCAGCACCTTTACTTTGATTTTGTGCATGGTATTGAACGCCGCCACATGGGAGCAGATACCCGCAAAAGACATGAGGATGGCTTGCCCGATGGCTGCCGCAATTCCAATGCAGGCCCACATAGCCATAGCGCCAAACGTCACTTCATTTTGGATAATCAGAAGCAATATCTGATACACCACCAGATAAGGAATCAGCGATAAGGCCGAGCAAAGAACAGCCAACAACATTCCCACGCCCAGCTTTCCACGTTCCCCTCTCGCAAGGGTAAAAACATAGGATAATCCGGTTCGTTTTTGTTCCATAAGAAACGAACCTCCTTTCTCTTTTTTTGAGGTTAGAAATTACTAACCTTGACACAATTCATTTTACAGGTTAGAATAAAAAAATCAACAGCTATACTATTTGGGAATTTAATTTTTAAAAGCAACTCAAAGTACTGTATTTTCGGTGCTTTATGGAGTTTTTTAATTTATTTTTTTATAAAATCGTGACTAATAAAAATTGGATTGTGACTTTTTTATTGAAGCTCTAAAGGAGGAATGAAAAAATGGCTCTTTCGATTGCAGACTACTTGTTACAGCTTCCAGAAAATATGAACTTTGCAAAAGTACAGGAATTATCAGGAGAGGATTCACTCTACTATCGTATGCTTTCCGACTACGGAAGCGGCTCATTTCAGTTGATACGCTTTGAGAATGACCTGCTTATGATTCTGATTGCAGACTACACGCCAAAGGAAACCTTTGAAAAAATCGCAACTATTTCTGAAGAATATATGGAAATCAGCCAGTTTGAAACAGACAGCAGTTCTTTCAAAATCGGGAGACGGAAAACACAGCCCGTCGGTAAAGGGATTTACTGCTATGTGAACACCCAAAAGACCACCTATGTCTATTGCGAAAAAGGAAAGCCGGTAAGATTTACAAAAATCATTTTGACAAGAAAGTATTTTGATACTTATTTCCGGGTGCATTATGGAAAAGATTATGAACAATCAAAAGTGGCAAAGGAATACCTTTTGAAAAATCCAAATCTGCCGGAGCTTAACTTTGTCTTTCAGCAGATCAGGGATTGTCAGGCGGTAGGACAAACGCTGCACTTATATCTGGAAAGCAAAGTTCTGGAATTACTCTCTCTTGTCATTAAGGGCATGGAGCAAAAGGAAAATCATATTTCTGTCAAGTTAGATTATAAGGACATCCGTGATCTGAAAAAAACAGTTACCTATATGAAAAAGGATTTGTCTGCTTATCCGTCCGGGGAAGAACTTGCGCAAATCGCAGGAATGAGCCCTGCCCGGTATCAGCTTGCTTTTCGGAAGTATTACGGCACTACTCCCTATGAGTATCTAAAAGAAATGCGACTGAATCAGGCGCTATTCCTGTTGAAAAACTCTGATTATGGGATTGCTACGATTGCCGCAAAGGTTGGCTATCACAATTCAGGCCATTTTGCAAAGCTATTTAAAAATGCCTATGGTATGGGGCCAAAGGAATACCGAACTAATCATAATATAAAAT
>USPJ01000284.1 GCA_900556645.1 uncultured Lachnospiraceae bacterium | reverse complement strand
CCGCATCCAAAGTTCTTATTTGCAACCATGATATCGCCCGGCTTCACACGCTTTACGAAGTCCTTGTCAATATCCTCCATACAGTTCTTTGCAAGCTCCGCAGGATCTGAGGAATTCAGATATCTTGCAGGAATGATTACATCTGTATCTACATTGTCACCATATTTGAATACACTTCCACATGCTTTCATCTATCTATCCTCCTACAACTCTTCCGGTCCCGAAATTTTTCCGGTTACCGCACTGGCTGCTGCCACAGCCGGACTTGCCAGATAAATCTCAGAATCAATATGTCCCATACGTCCTACAAAGTTCCGGTTCGTGGTGGAAACACAGCGTTCTCCTGCCGCTAAGATTCCCATATAACCGCCCAGACATGGTCCGCAGGTCGGTGTGCTGACAATGGCACCTGCCTCAATAAAGGTCTTCAACAGACCCTCTTCCATTGCTTGTAAGTAAATATTCTGTGTTGCCGGTATGATAATGACTCTCATTCCCTCGGCAACCTTCCTGCCTTTTAAAATTTCTGCGGCACATCTTAAATCATCAATTCTTCCGTTGGTACAGGAGCCGATGACTACCTGATCGATGGAAATATCTCCTACTTCATCAATGGTCTTCGTGTTTTCCGGTAAATGCGGAAATGCCACTGTGGATTTCAAAGTTGCCAAATCAATGGTAATCTCCTGCTCATACTCCGCGTCCTCATCTGACTCATAAATTTCATAAGGACGTTTGGAATGCTCTTTCATGTATTCCTCTGCCAAAGCATCCACCGGGAAAATTCCGTTTTTGGCTCCGGCTTCGATTGCCATATTTGCAATGGTAAAACGGTCATCCATAGAAAGATTTGCAATTCCATCTTCTGTAAATTCTAAGGATTTATATAATGCTCCGTCTACGCCAATCTGTCCGATAAGATGCAGGATTACATCTTTGCCGCTTACCCATTTGGACGGCTTTCCGGTAATATTTACCTTAATAGCTGCCGGCACCTTAAACCATGCTTTTCCGGTTGCCATACCTGCCGCCATATCCGTACTTCCCACTCCGGTGGAAAAAGCTCCTAATGCTCCGTAGGTACAGGTATGGGAATCGGCTCCGATAATCACATCCCCTGCTACGGTAAGTCCCTGCTCCGGCAGCAATGCATGCTCAATTCCCATTTTTCCCACATCAAAATAATTGGTAATTTCATGCTTGCATGCAAACTCTCTGACGCATTTACAGTGTTCTGCTGATTTAATATCTTTATTTGGCACAAAATGGTCTAATACCAATGCGATTTTATCCTTGTGGAATACCCCGTCGGTGTTCATTTTTTCCATCTCATGGATTGCCACCGGAGAGGTAATATCATTTCCCAGGACCAAATCCAAATCAGCCTCAATCAACTGACCTGCACATACAGAATCCAAACCGGCATGTGCCGCAAGAATTTTCTGTGTCATTGTCATCCCCATGAATGTATCCTCCTTTATTGTTGGTTCTTAGTGTGAAAACGTATATAATATCTATTGTTGCTATCATAGCATAACTCATGCTATAATAACAATACATATTAAATATATTTATTATAACTTTTTGTTATGGAGGGTTTATGAATCAGAATTTATCATCCTATAAGATTTTTTATACGGTAGCCAACACCGGAAACATTTCAAAAGCGGCAAAGGAACTCTATATTTCTCAGCCTGCTATTAGCAAATCCATCCAAAAATTGGAGGAAAGCATCGGTGCCAGACTTTTTGAGCGAAGCTCCCGTGGAGTAACCTTAACGGATGCCGGAGAACTTCTCTACACGCATGTAAAATCCGCTTTTGAAACCTTGACTTTAGGCGAGGACAAACTGCGGCGTTCCATCGAATTGGGTGTAGGTCATCTGACCATCGGAGTCAGCTCCACCCTCTGCAAATACGTTCTGCTACCTTACCTGAAGGAATTTATTAAGCAATATCCTCACATCAATATTTCTATCTCCTGTCAGTCCACCAACCAGACTTTAAAACTTTTAGAAGAAGGGAAACTGGATGTGGGACTTATCGGAAAGCCTTATATTTTGAAAAACATTGATTTTTATAGTCTGCATGAGATTGAAGACATCTTTGTGGCAACCCGGAATTATCTCCACAATCTGAGTATCCGGGGTATTCGCAAAGACCAGATTCTGCAGAATGCCACTTTGATGCTTCTGGACAAGGAAAACATGACCCGTCAGTACATAGACGACTATTTCCAGCGAAACCACATTTCTTTGCAGGATATTATTGAGGTTTCCAACATGGACTTGGTCATCGAAATGGCAAAGGTCAGCCTTGGGGTGGGCTGTGTCATAAAAGAATTTGTGCGGGAAGAACTGGAGAACGGCACTCTCGTAGAAATTCCGCTGGGTATCCCGATCCACAAACGGGAAATCGGTTTTGCCTACAACCGGGATGTCAAGGTATCGGAATCTTTGGAGAAGTTTGTAGCATTCTACGAGGGGTATGCATAAGTTTTATTTTGATTTAGGAATTTTATCGCAAAAAAAGCGACCGCTTCACTCGGTCGCTTTTTTTATGTATCTTAGTTATTGATTAACTTCTCATCCTCATTGTTCCAGCTATACAGCTTACGGATATCTGCACCAACTTTTTCTGATGGATGCTCAGAAGCAAGCTTTCTCATAGCCTTGAAGTGTACCTGA
>USPJ01000283.1 GCA_900556645.1 uncultured Lachnospiraceae bacterium | reverse complement strand
CATCTGTTTAAAATGATTTCTGTATATGTATTCTGAATAATCTGCATATACTTTTTTTCCATATTCCGTAACCTGTATAATTACTTCCTTACGGTTATTTGCCGCATGGTATTTCTGTAATAACCCTTTACTTTCTAATTTATTTACCAATTTTGAAAAGTTACTGGTTGTGATACCCAATTTAGCTGCAAGCTGCTTCATATTCAGATGCAATTCTTCATTTTCCAGCAAATATTCAATAATCTGTATCTGTGCATAGGAAATCGGAATATCCGTCCCCATGAACTCTTCCTTTTTGTAAACAGCCGCATATACATTACAGTACTTTATCAACTGTTCCACAATATCCCGATATTCTCCCATCCACTCAAGCTTCATGTCTGTATCCTTCCTTTCCTATACCTCTTCCAAGTATACCAACATTTCTGCCCGTGAACAAGACACAGCTTTTCTTATACGTTTACCATATTCCAGAACATCGCCGTATTTGTAACGGTAATTAAAGTAAATAAAATCGTATTCGTAAAGGCTGCTAACCACACATTATTGGTCTTTTCAAAAAGTTTTCTTGCATACATCGCTGCCACCGCCAGACACGGAATTGTGGCAATCAGCAATATTCCGTTCAATGCCTGCATCGGCATCATGGATACACCTGTTACAAAATCCATTCCATACTGCAATGCCATCCAAAGAATCAGTCCTCCGATATTCAGACCTACTGCCATAAGATATCCGTTTTTTCTTCCTCTGGTATTCACATTCAAAGTCACAGCATTAATCAGATAATAGATAAAGAAAAATGGCAGATATCTCAATGCCACAACCAGAAATTCCGGTTTGAAGGTACGGACTGCCATCGTCCAGAATCTGAAATCCGTTCCGAATACCGCCTGTATCAAAAACAGCACCGCATACAAAATTGCCACACCAAATACTGCGGTTCCAAGGCTCGCCAATATGGTTCTGCCATTCGCTTTGATACCATAAGACTCTATAGTCATACCCTCTTTTTTCTTTGTCACGGCATAGAAAAACATTGTAACAATCAATGCTATCAATCCATTGCAAATTGCCCAATATGCAATCTGATTTGTAGTAGGCTCGTTAAAGCTTTTGCTCAACGGAAGTACATGATTTGCAAACCGGAAAATAACCGCCGTCACTATTGATACAGCTGTCGCACACAGAAAACCTACTTCTTTTTTTCTCACATATAATACAACTCCCACAACGGCTGCCACAATAGCTCCCACAGTCAATACCAGCAATCCTTTTTCCTGCTTATCCATCAGTATTGCAAAGAATGCCCCCGGATACAACAAACACAAAACATATGAAATCCAATATCCTGCTTTCTGTGCTGTTGTTTTTTCCGCAACCAGAACTCCTGCTTTCTCCAATTTTGCTTCTTTTAAAAACGGTAATTTCAGCAACAATTCCATCACCGGAACTAGCAGCAAAAAGAAGCCGCACATTGCTATAAGATTTCCCAGTTCTTTGAAGAACCAGATTTGATTGTCTGCCGCCAAATCCGCCGTTGTCTGCGACTTCGCACGTACACCTTCAAACGCCTCATCATAGAACCGGATTAAATCTGCTGTTGTTTCTTTAGAAAAATGATTCCACGGATGTGTTTCACTTGGTGTATAGATAATATGTTTTCCTGTCTGTGCCTCACGAATCGGATTTCCCTCGTAGGTCAGTACCCCTGAATCCACCTCATAGAACTTTCCGGCTGTTGCCTCTTCCTTGCCCGACTTTCCAAGAAACATTTTTCCTGAAGCGGTCTCTACAAAGTTCTTTCGCAGGACCGTTCCTTCAATCTGTTTTTCCTCAGTACTTTTCTCTTCTTCTGACTTATTAAAGAAAAACTCATCATATTGTGCCGCTATCATTCCCACGGTTCTGTCTCCAAATGCCGCCATATATTCCTGTTGTGGTGCAATCGCAGAACTGTAGGAATAATCAGCACCCACGGAAACTCCGGTATATATGGAACGCACACCTGTCTGAACCGCATTCATCTCATCCATATACATTGCCGTCAATGTAGAAAATCCTCCCATGGAATGACCGCTGACTGCAAGATATGCATTTCCGCTTTCATCTTTTTTCGTATAATCCTGTCCTGCCATATAATTTGCGGCATCTATCTGTGAATAAATCCAAAAAGTCGCAAATTGTTCGCCTACTTTAATCTCATCCTTCCATCTCGAATCTCCGTGATCATACATATCCACCGCTAACACAATATAACCTCTCCGGGACATCTCGATTGCAGATGCATCCTGCATTTCTTTTGTGTTTAAATATCCATGGGTGGTAACAATAACCGGTCTTGGATCTTCTTCTCCCGCCCCTTTGGGCATATAAAGTAATCCGCTCAAAGTGCCGCGTTCTGTCTCAAACTCAATTTCTTTGACCTTTACCTGAAAAAAAGATGTATGAAACATACTTGCCAAAAAACTCCCCAGTACAACCAGTATTACTGCAAACAGCAACACCTTTTTTGTTTTCCTCATTGGTCTTCTCCTCCTTTTATTTCTTTTGGAAATTATTTTGTACACTTTGGATATTATCATAAAATAAAAGAAGAAACATCTTTCACACTTCACTAATTCCCGTTTCTGTATTTGTTCAGGTTACACAAAAAAGGTGTACTTCAAATCGAAGTACACCCTTTTTCACTCTTAAT